>QKAR01000017.1 GCA_003246335.1 Spirochaetales bacterium
GTCTTGGGCATCAGGTCGAAATAGCTATCGTACGACGGCACAACCTTGCGCAGACTATAGACGAACGCGCGCGGCAATTCCTTTAAAACGATTTGGTACGTCATGGTTTTTTCCTTCTCGAACGCGGCTAAGTAATGGCGGATCGAGGACAGCTGACGGGAGATATCCGAAGCCTGCGCTTCAAGTTCGCGGCTTTTTTCCTCGAAAATCGCGACGAGATCTCGGCCGCGAACGATGTCCCGTATTTCCGGAATCGAAAAACCGCACTGCCTGAGCGCGACGATGCGAAACATCTGCGGCAACTGTTCGGACGAGTAATACCGATACCCGTTCACGGCGTCGGTGTATTCGGGCGCGAGCAGTCCCTCCGACTCGTAGAAGCGGAGCGCCTTAACGGTTACCTTGGTAATTTTCGAAAACTGTCCGATCCGATACATTCGGTCCTCCGCAACCGCCGGTCATTCCCAGCGGAAGGCGATCAGCGATACCGCGTATGATACCGCCGCAATACCCGCAAGCGCAACGATACGCGCGAAGTCTCCCGAAATATCGTTTCCCAACGCCGCGCCCTTCAGCAACTTTATCCCCTGGGTGAGCGGGAACGCTGCGGCGAAGGACTGGACGCCTTTCGGGAGTACCTCGTACGGCACGGTAGCGCCGGAGAGAAAAAGCATGGGAAAATACGCGAGCGTGCAAACCCAATTCGCGGTTTTAACGTTCGGCGCGAGGCTCGCGATCAAAAAACCGAGCGAAAATATCGAAACCTGAACGAAAGCGAAAGTGAGCGCGTATCGAAGCGCCGAACAGGAAAGCGTGATGCCGAACGCGAAGCGCGCGATGAGGTATACCGCCGCACCCGAAACCCAGGCGAAAAGCGTTTGCAGCAACGCGTCCGCCGAGAGAAGAACGACGGGACTGACCGGAGTGACGCGATAGCGCTTGAGGATTTTCTCGTGCCGATAGCCCGCAAAAGTAAGCGGTATTCCCATGAGTCCCGCGGCGCAAACGCCGACCGTCGCGACGCCGGCAAAGCCAAGCCTGACGGCGTCCGGGCTCGAAATGAAGCCGAGAAGCAGCATGATGGCGATCGGAAACGCTAGGCCGAAAACAATCATATCGCCGCCGCGCGCGGCGAGTTTCGCCTCCGTCATAAAAAGAGCGAAAAACGCTTTCATCGAGACGCCTCCGCGAAAGAATATTCAGCTTGATTCATGGCCGATACAAACACATCGTCCAAATTTTTCGCGCCGGACCCGGCTTCCGAAGCAATGAGTTCTGCGGGCGAACCAGACAGGGCGATTTTGCCGTTTTTCAGAATCGCGACGCGATCGCACAAATACTCGACTTCTTCCATGTAGTGTGAGGTTAAGACGACGGTAACGCCTTCCGCCCGCAATCCTTTCAGGAACGACCACATTTCGCGCCGGGAAACGGGATCAAGCCCGGTCGTCAATTCGTCGAGGAAGAGTACCTCGGGTTCGGGCAGCACCGCCAGAAGCACGGCGAGCTTTTGGCGCTCGCCGCCTGAAAGGTCGGCGATGCCGCGATGGACCATGCCGCCGAGCCCGAAGCGCTCCAGCAATTCCCGCCAATCGCGCGTTTTCGGATAGAGCGCCGCCGTAGTGCCGCACGCTTCCCCGACGCGGAGCTTATCCTGGAAGCGCGTTGCCTGAAATTGAACACCCACGCGGGCGAACACGCGCTTCCGCTCGCGCTCGGGATCATGCCCGAGCAGAGAAACCGTTCCCGCGTCGCGTTTTTTTACGCCGAGCGCGCATTCGACCGTCGTGGACTTTCCCGCGCCGTTCGCGCCGAGCAAACCGAATATTTCGCCTCGGCGGACCGCCAAGTCGATTCCGTCAACCGCCGTCAGTTTCCCGTAGGTTTTGCGCAATCCGCGCACCGATAAGACTTCGTCGTCGTGTTCACAATTCATTCCATTCTCCTTGACACTAACGTTACGGTCTCCCGTAAGAGGAGAGTCAAGCGAGCGGGGAAAAAAAATAGGCGCGAAACGAAATCGTTCCGCGCCGTAAAAAAAATTAATACGCGTGGTACTTTCAAAACTCGGAAAGTTTTGAAAGTGTAACCATGGATATCGGAGGAGAAAAGCTAGCCAGTTATTCATAAACAAAGGCTCGTTAGCTTTTCTCCAAGGCCATTTTCATAAGTCAGCGACTGTTGAAATTGGCCCAAGCGAGGAATTAAAACTGATAGCTCACGCCGAGCTGGACGAAGCTATTGTCTTCGTAGGCGTAGAACTCGCTGTCCTCGTCGGCGCAGCGAACGTACATGCCGCCGAGGCTTACGTCCATATCGGTTTTTACCGTGTAGGTTACTTTCGGCATCACGACGAGGTCTCCCCGCTCGATGCCGTACAGCGCCTTAAGGTCGAGCTTCAGGTTTTCGTGCAGGAAGGAATCGGTGATGTCGACGACGATTTTGTTGTTCGTGAAGCAGTCGTTCGCGTCGGCGTTCACGTCGTCGTCGCCGTTATCCTTAATCTTATCGCCCTGCAGAAGGACCGTGCCGGTTTCCTGAACGTTGAAGTTAACGTTGTGGATCGGAAGGTCAATGTCGAAACCACCCACCCACGCGACGCTGTTGTTGCGGACCGCCGGGTCATCGCCTTTCACGTCGTCGGTGAGGTTGTAGCCGCCCTCGAATCGCATGTTGAGCGGACCGAGCGCGGTCGCGCCCTCAAGGCCGTACGTCTGCAGGCGGTCGAATTCAAATCCTGATTCCAGTCCCGTCGATCCATAATTCGTAAAATACTGGGTCAAATAAGGCGTAAGCTTCGACTGATCGACGCTCACCTGTTTATAGTGTCCGTAATAGTACGACGCGCCCCAGTCGAAAGCGCCGGCGGTTCCGGTAAAGCGAAGACCGTACTGGCTGTACTTAAGCGTATTCGTGTCCGGATAGAGGTCGTCGGAATCGAAGCTCGAAGCGGCAACCAACGCGCTCGCCTGATTAGCGGATAAAGATGGACTATGTATAACCCCCAATACGGTCTTGAACATTTTTTCCACGCCGGCGGTAAGGGAGCTTACCTGCGCGGGCGTCCACACGCCGTCGGTATCGTAGCGGTCGGCGGTCATCATCGGGGCGTAGATCGCCTCGGCGCGCCACATGCCGGACGAGCCGTTCAGCACGCCGCGGACCATCGGCTCGGCGAGGCGCCGATCGATGTAATCGGGATAAATAAAATCGGTGTAGTCGTTCGCGTTAAAGTTGTCGATAACGTGCAGCTTGTCGCCTTTGCCCCACACCACTTTCATCTTGCCGCCCTCGAGGATGAAGTTTCCCAGGTACGCGCGCGCGGTCGCTTCCTCGATAACGTCGGAAGGATTATCCTTAATCGCGTCCTCGCTGAAGTCGAGCTTGAAATCGAGCTCGGTCGCGTCGGTTGAGTACTTGAACGAGAGCTTCGCGTCGGGCGTCACCTCGGTCGGGAAATCCTCAAGATCGCTTCCCGCTTGGTCAAGATACGCGCGCGCGTCGAGGCTCACCGCGCCGCCGATCGATACGACGGGAGTCGCGGGAGCTGAAGCGCTGGCAGGAGACGAGCCGTCCGTCGCGGAAGAGTCGGTCGAGTCGCCAAAGTCAAAATCGTTCTGCGCGTACGCGGTGCCCGCGAGAGCGAGCGCGGCGCACGCGAAAAAAACCGTTCGAATGATTTTCATGCGTGTCACCAATGCCTTAGAGTCTTCCGGTATTCAGGAAGTTCGGGGTGAAGTAACCGTCGGCAAGCGGCTTATCGACTTCGATGTTCACGATCTTCAGCGTGGTCGAGTGCCCGGACTGCACGTTCATCATGTAGCTTTCCGTCGGGATATTATAGGTATAGTTTCCGTCGCCGGTTTTCTGCGTAATCGTCTTAATCTCGTTCGTCTTCTCGAGCTTGCCGGTCTTGTCGTACATCTCGATATACACCGGGATCCACGTCGCCTTATCGACCCAAGAAATGCGATAGAGATATTGATCGCCCGTATCCACCGGGGTCGACTTCACGACGTAGCAGTCAAAGCCGTTTTTCTGCTCCTCGCGCACGAGCTCGTGGGTGTCCTTTGAGACGTCGCGGGTAGACATATCGTCGTAGGTAAAATCGGTTCCGACGAAGGACTTGTCGCCCTCGGAAGAAGCGACTCGGCGGGTCGCGCGGAGCGCCGGGAGGTAAATCCATTTGTCGTCGTCGCGGCCCGGGTTTTCCTTCTGCAAAAAGCGGGTATCCTTGACGGAGGCGGGATTGAGGAAAATCATGACCATGTCGGTGAGATTATCCTTGCAGCGGCCGTACTCGCCCACTTGGCGATTCTCGACCGATCCGTCCTTGCTGGTAAGGACCATGGAAACGGCGGCCTTGGTAAAGTTCGGTTTCTTCCGGTCATAGACTTTCTGCATGACCTCCGTTCCGTCGATGGCGAACAGCGAGGCCCCAAGCGTCAGCGAAATGGCGAACGCGGCGATTTTTTTCGTAAGTTTCATAGCGATAGCTCCTTTCCGTATATGAGGCGGGCGTGCGCCCGCCTTCAGTGGATTATTTCTCTTCTTTCGGCCGCATGAAGCGCGGGTCGACCGCGTTCAAGATGCCGGGGATAATCGTCATCGAAAGCGCCGAGCTCGTGAACATGACGATCGCGATCAGCACGCCGATGTAGCGCAGGATGATGAAGCGCGAAAACACGAGGACGAGAAAGCCGAGTCCGACCGAGAGCGCGTTCGTGATGATGCCCTTTCCGCTCGTGCGGAACGTCGAAACGGTCACGGTTTGAAGGTCATCGGTTTTCGCGCGCTCGGCCCGGTACGTCTCCATAAAGTGAATGGTGTAGTCGATGCCGACGCCGATCGCGACCGAGGCGATGATGCTCGTGATGAGGTCGAGGTGAATTCCCGTAAAGCCCATCACCATGAAGTTAAGAAGGATCGTGAAGCCGAGCGGGATCGCGCCGATAAGGCCCGCGAGCGGCGATCGGAACGAGATCGTCAGGATGATGAACACCGCGACGAGCGAAAACACGATACTCGCCATCTGGCTGTTGATGACCATTTTCGTCATCGTGTATTCCATTTCGCCGTTGCCGGTCGCCGCGAGCGAGTAACCCTCGGGGAAATATTTCGCGGCGTATTCCTTCGCGTCGGCGATGATCGCGCCGGTATCGATCGTGCTGTGCGTGCGCAGCTCGACCTGGATACGGATGGCGCTCGGGTTCGTCATGTCGTCGGCGAACTTCTTGATGTTATCGCTGCTGAGCAGCAGGAGGTACTGCGCGACGAGGTCGGAAAGCTCGGCCCTCGTCTGGGCCGGATACTTTGACGTGTCGTACGGAATCTCGTAATAGTCGCTGCCGTTGAAGTTGAGCGTCTTTTCGAGCTCGCTGACGATATCTTCCACGGTCGCGTTCTTTCCGCCGGCGGATGTGTACGCGTCGTGGAGCATCTGCAAGCCCTCTTTAACCGTAATGGTTTTCTCGAGCTCTTTGGAATAAGCCCCGTTCGGATCGACGTAGGGTTCAGCACTCGCGGGCGTCGAGTCAGCCGGCGCGGACGATGCGGCTCCGTCGCCGAAATCGAAATCGCCCGAAGAGGCAGCGGCAGTCGTCGCCGCGGCAGGCGAATCCCCGAACCCGAAATCGTCAAAGCCGAAATCCGATGAGGAAGAAGCGGACGATCCGGCCGAAGCGGTTTCCGTTACGTAGGACGCGCTGTCGGACGGAACGTGCATAACTTGGTTCATCCGCTTAATGAACGTCGTGAACGAAACGATCTTGCCGATGCCTTCGTGGCGCGCGGCGAGATGCTCCTGCAATCCGTCGACCGCCTTGAGGATCTCGGGATTCGTAAGGTCACCCTTATTTTGGCCGCTGATGACGAAATACAGGCTATTCGTCCCGGCGAGCTTATTGTCGACGTACGAAATATCCTGGCGGAACTTGCTGTCCGGGGGGAAGTAATTGACGAGCGCGGTATCGACCACGAGTTTCTTCACGCCGACCGCGCAGAGCAAGACGATGCACAGGCTGAAAAGAACGAGCCGGGGCTTCGTGCCGACGAAGAAGTAATAAATATGATACAGAGTGGAACCGCTCGCCTCTTCGGACGAAGGGCCGTCCTTGCGGCGCAGCGTTCGCGAGAAATGCGCGCGAAGTTTCTCCGCATGGCGGGTAAGGTGGCTGTTCTTCTTTCCGACGCGGTCGAGCGGAGTCGTCGCGAGCAGGGCAGGAATGAGCGTGACCGAAAGAATGAGCGCGAACGCGACGCCCAATGCCGAGAACAGGGAGAACGTCTGAAGCGGCTGAATGGGGCTCGAAAGGTTTGAGATAAAGCCCGCGATCGTCGTGATGGCGGCGAGCAGCACCGCGACCCACACGTCCTTGAGACCCCACAAAATCGCGTCCATGTGCTTTTCTTTCGTCATCTCGCCCTCGACGCGCTTGAGCGCCGAGTAGTAATGCGTAATGACGTGGATGCCATACGCCGAGCCGCAGGCGATGAGGCAGACGGGAATGACGCTCGATACGATCGTAAACGTAAGATGGAGCGCGGCCATCAACCCGCAGGACCATACCGTGCTCATGACGACGGTCAACAGCGGCAATACCGTCCCGGAGAACGAATGAAACGAAAAATAGAGCGAAAGGAGCACGACGATGGTTACGAGCGGGATGAGCGACACGAGGTCGGCGAGCATAAACGTCCGCGAATCGTCGCTCAGCACCGGGTCGCCGAAATAGCGAACTTCGAGGTTTTGTCCCTTCACGGCGGCTTCGGTAATCCGCTCGATCTCGTGCAGGACTTCCATTTGGGCGTCAGAGGAAATCGCGTTGCCCTTTTCGTCTTTCGGCGCGACCTGCACCATGATCTGAGTCGCCTTCCCGTCATCGGTCAAAATAACCCGATTGTACATCTCTTCCCAATCGACGATTTTCTTCTTTATGGAAGCCATATCCGCGTCGCTACCCGTATAGGCGTCGCCTCCGAGGAGGTTGCCGGCGATCAAGCTTCCGTCTTCCCCATAGATATAGTCGATGTTCGTCAGCGAGGTGACGTCCTCAACGTTCGTCACTTTCTGGATTTGTTCAGTCACGGACTGAATGATCGCGACCGTCTCGGGCGTAATGATCGATTCTCCGTGAGTTTCAAGCGAAATACCGAGCCCGATCATGCTGCCGAACGTATCTTCGGTTTTCAGCATGGTTGAATAGGAATCGCTTTTATGCGGCATGTACAGGCGAACGGTGTTTTCGATCGCCACTCCGCGGAGTTGCCAGGCCATTATCGCGGTGAGCACTAAGCTCGCACCGATGATGATCCACGGGTGCTTCAGCATTTTTTTCAGCATGTTGGGTCTTCTCCTTATCTTCTCCGCAGTTGCAATAAATTCAACTTGCGTTTTTTCGTTAAAGTGTTTAATATATTAAAGGTTTAATCTTTCAAACCAATAATAACATAATAAAGTACGTTAAACGTGTCAATAAGTTATTCGCACGAGACAAGTTTTTTATGATATATGTAGTAGAAGGGAGATATTCGTGGATCAATCTGACAGTATCAAGGCCGAAAGGAAAAAGGCGGTAGATTTGTTCCGTCAGTGCTCGCCGCTATTTCTCGCCATGGGCGACGCCGTACGGCAGCAGCTCTTACTCGATATCGCCGAATACGACGATACCGGGGTTAACGTGCAAACGCTCACGGGAAAAACGCGCCTATCGCGCCCGGCGATATCGTACCATCTCAAAATACTCAAAAACAGCGGTCTCATCACGGGCGAAAAAAACGGCACCGAGGTCTTTTACCGGTTACAAATCGAGAACGATTTCGCCGTAATAAAAGAATTAGTCGAAACGCTGCAGGACATCCTCGACGCGAAAAGGCCGACGGCAGAAGTCGGTAAAACGGTATAGCCGGCGATTCCGTGCGATCAGGTCCAAGAGGGGCTTGATTAAAATTTATTTCTCGAGTAAGTTACCTGAGCGTTTCGCGCATGCGCCGCCTGAAATCAAAACGATGAATGGTTCGCAAAAAAACGAAATGGAAAAAAGTTCCTTCGGGAACCGGTTGACAAAAAAAGCAGTTTACTGTATAAAGTTCAACCATAACGAAGGCGAACGAAACTGAGCGATCGGCAATGTTCGCCATGAACGAGGGCCATTAGCTCAGCTGGTAGAGCAACAGACTCTTAATCTGTGGGTCGAAGGTTCGATCCCTTCATGGCTCAAGATCGATAAACCGATAAGGAATATCGATGGTTACTGACTCTCGGTAATTGGTTTAAGGCCGTACGAGCGAGAGTGGTGGAATTGGCAGACACGCTAGACTTAGGATCTAGTGCCTCGGCGTGAGGGTTCAAGTCCCTCCTCTCGCAATTCGCCATGGAACGCGCCGAGAAGAACAGTAGATTTTGCGGGAATAGCTCAGTGGTAGAGCGCGACCTTGCCAAGGTCGATGTCGCGGGTCCGACTCCCGTTTCCCGCTCTTCACGAAAGGCGATTCGGTAAAATCCGAATCGCCTTTTTTTTCATTACACCGGCCATCGCGCGGCAAAAGCGCGTTGGCAACACTATATCATTCTGACCAGGAAGGAACGACCATGAATCTTACCAAGCAAATCACCTCGCTTGAGAAATCCCGCGCGCGGCTTGACGTCACCATCAAGCAGGAAGACATTGCCAAGGCTTATCAGGATCTACTGCTCAAATACTCCAAAACCATCCAGATACCCGGTTTCCGCAAGGGCAAAGTACCGGTAAAGCTGCTCGAATCCAAATACGGCGAAGCCCTCAAGGGCGACGTGACCGGCGATCTCATCGAGAAAGCCCTCGGCGAAGTTTTCGAGTCGGCGAACGAATTCGAGCGCCCCCTTCCCTATTCCCAGCCGACCATGGATAAGGCGCCCGAATTCGCCCTCGACAAAGATTTCGTTTTTTCCGTTACCTACGACGTTTTCCCGAAAGTCGAAGTGAAGAAAACCGAAGGATTTAAGATCGAGGTTCCGCAGGTTACGATCGGTGACGCTGAAATGAACGAAGAGCTTGAGGCCCTTCGCGACCGCAACGCGATCGTCGTCGACCGCAACGACGGAGACGCCGCTGCGAAAGAAAACATCGCGACCGTCAACTACGCCGAGCTCGACGAAGCCGGTTCCGTCATCGCCGGAACCGAGCGCCAGGATTTCGTGTTCACGATCGGTACCGGGTACAACGTGTTCAAGTTCGACGACGAAGTAATCGGCATGAAAAAAGGCGAGACGAAGGATATCACTAAATCCTATCCCGCCGATTTCGAGGATGCCGACCTCGCCGGTAAGACCAAGAAAATCCGCGTGACGATTACCGCCCTCAAGGCCCGTAACCTCCCCGCCCTTGACGACGAGCTCGCCCAGGACGTCAGCGAAAAATATAAAACGCTTGATGACCTCAAGGCAGACATCAAGAAGAACATGGAAACAGCCCTCGAGAACAAACTCAAGGAAATCAAGAACAACACGCTGCTCGAGAAAATGGTCGAGGCGAATCCGTTCGATCTCCCCGAATCGATGGTGGCCGCCGAGCTTGAGTCCCGCTGGCAGATGCTCGCCCAGCGATTCAAGACCGACCTCGCTCAGCTTGAGCGCCTTATCACCACGTCCGGTCAAACCAAGGAGGCGATGCTCGCCGAATGGCGCCCGGAAGCGGAGAAAATGCTTAAAAGCCGCGTCATCGTGGAAATTCTCCTGAAAGACCGCGGTATCGCGGTTACGCCCGAGGACGTCGAGGCCGAATACGCCAAAATGGCCGAAGGCTCGTCGGTTTCCGTCGATGAAGTGAAAAAACACTATGCGGACCCCCGCCGAAAAGAGTATCTTATCGATGACATCAAGGAGCAACGCCTGTACGCGCAGCTTCTCGAGAAATCAAGTCTGGCGAAGGGAGAAAAGAAATCCTTCGCGGATCTCTTCAAAAACGAGCGGTAACCAATGAACGAACAAATGAACAATCTCGTTCCCTACGTCGTCGAGCAAACCGGCAACGGGGAACGGTCATACGACATCTTTTCGAGACTCCTCAAGGATAGGATTGTTTTTATCGACGGGGAAATCACCGACGCGACGGCGGATCTCGTCGTCGCGCAGCTTCTTTTCCTCGATTCCCAGAATCCCGAAAAGGATATTAACCTGTACATCAACAGTCCCGGCGGGTCAGTGACCGCGGGGCTCGCGATTTACGACACCATCCAGCAAATCCGCTCCGACGTGCAGACGTTCTGCCTCGGGCAAGCGGCGAGCATGGCGGCGATTCTCCTCGCGGGAGGAACGCCGGGAAAGCGCAACGCCCTTCCCTCGTCCCGCGTATTGATTCATCAACCGTGGGGCGGCGTGCAGGGACAGGCGGTCGACATCGGCATTCAGGCGCGGGAAATCGTTCGCCTGAAAAAACTTACGATTGAGTATTTCTCGCTCGATACCGGCAAGACGCCCGAGCAGGTAGCCGCCGATATGGAACGCGATTTTTACATGTCGGCGACGGAAGCCCGCGATTATGGGGTCGTCGATCAGGTTATGGCGCGGAGGAAGCATGGCACGACTGAGAAGTGAAAAAGAGCAAATTTGCTCATTTTGCGGCAAATCCGCTGATTCCTCGAGGCGCATCATCGCCGGCCCCGGCGTGTTCATCTGCGACCACTGCGTCGACGTGTGCCGCGGCATCCTCGACGAGGAAAATCAGCAGCTTTCGACCGAATTTTCCGGCGAGATCCCGACGCCCAAAGAAATGAAGGCGCATCTCGATCAGTATATCATTGGCCAGGAACAGGCCAAGAAGACCCTTTCCGTCGCGATTTACAATCACTATAAACGCATCGCGAACCCGGCGAAAACGCCCGACGACGTCGTCATCGAGAAGTCGAACGTTTTGCTGATCGGACCGACGGGCTCGGGCAAGACGCTTCTCGCGCGAACCATCGCGCAGAAGATGAAAGTCCCGTTCGCCATCGCCGACGCCACGACGCTTACGGAAGCGGGATACGTCGGTGAGGACGTCGAGAACATCCTCCTTAAGCTCATCCAAAACGCCGGCGGCAACATCGCGGCGGCCGAGCGGGGAATCGTGTATATCGACGAAATCGATAAGATCGCCCGCAAAGGCGAAAACGTCTCGATCACCCGCGACGTTTCCGGCGAGGGAGTCCAGCAGGCGCTCTTAAAGATCATCGAGGGAACGACCGCTTCTGTGCCTCCGCAGGGCGGCCGCAAGCATCCGAACCAGGAAATGATAAAGATCGACACGACGAACATTCTGTTCATCTGCGGCGGGGCCTTCGTCGGCCTCGACAAGATGATCGAGTCGCGCGTCGCTCAGCATCCCATGGGATTCGGCGCGGACATTAAGCTCCACCGCGAGCGTTCCTTGCAGGAAATTTACGATCAAATCGCGCCGGACGACCTCATTAAGTTCGGCATGATCCCCGAGTTCATCGGGCGACTCCCGATCATGGTTTCCCTCAACGAGCTCGTTCGCGACGACCTCAGGCGCATTTTGACCGAGCCGAAAAACGCGATCATTAAGCAGTTCCAGGCCTCGCTCGATATCGATAAGGTCGAGCTCGTGTTCGACGACGACGCGATCGATTCTATCGCCGACCTCGCGATAAAGCAGAACACGGGAGCGCGCGGCCTTCGCGCCATCGTCGAGAAAATGATGCTTGATATCATGTTCGAGATTCCCTCGATCGAGGGCAATAAGCGCGTGGTAATCTCAAAAGACGTCGTCGAGAAGTCGCGTAAACCCGCGATTGAGCAGTCTTCGCAAAAGACCGCGTAACGACCGACTAAATAACCATAAAAAAGCCGCTGGCAACCGCCCGCGGCTTTTTTATTTTCTCGCGGACTCGGCGCACACAAGCGTCTCGGCGGCGCATTTTTTCCAGTCGAACTCCCTCGCCCACTTCAGCCCGCGCTCGATTAAATCCGCGCGGAGCGGTTCGTTTTCACCGGTTGACGTCTGAACGAGGCGAGATATGGCGGTCGCGATATCTTCCGGGTTCGAATGATCGAAAAAGAGCGCGTTCTCCCCGGCGATTTCCGGCAAGGCGCCGGCGCGCGAACAGGCGACCGGGATCCCGCAAGCCATAGCCTCCAGGACCGGTAACCCGACGCCCTCTCCCGACGATGGAAATACGCAGGCGTCTGCCGAGGAATACAGCTCGGGTAAGTTTTGATGGGGAAAATAACCCGTCAACAGGATATCCGAGGCATAAGGCGACTTCAAAACCTCGCGATGGACGACTTCCGCGTTCACGCTGTCGGCGCCGGCGAGAACGAGCCGGTGCGGGGCGCCGGTTTTTTTCTTAAAAATCGCGAAGGCCTGGATAAGCTCAACGTGACGCTTCGAGGGATAGGCGACGCGCGACGCGTAAATGATGTAGGGTCGCCGTATCGAAAACGGATGAATTAACACGGCCTCGGTCGAATCCTGTTTCCGTGGATAGAAAAGCTCGCCGTCGATACCATTATGGATAACGGTTATGCGGTTTTCGGGAACGCGAAGATTCACGAGATCGTCTCGAATAAAACGGCTCGCCGCGATGATGCGATGCGCTTTTTTTAACTGCATTTTCATGAGTGCGGTCAAAAGCCCGTCGTCCGAGTTGCGGTACGTATCGGAAAGGATATCCTGAATGACGAGAACGGAGGGGACGTCGAACGTCACGGGCAAAAGGTTGAGACCGCCCGGGAAAATGACCGCGTCATATCCTTTTTTTTTCGCGAATTTCGAGAAGGAGGTCATATGCCACACGCGCTCGGCCAATTGGCTGTCAGAAACCGATACGCCCGCATAAGAAACGTTTTCGCGACCCGACGCGTATGTATATCGATCTAATTCAGAACCGAAAAGCTCGACGGTATGGCCAGAATCCGGCAGATTACGGACGAGAGAGAGGATATACGACCCGATACCGGAACGCCCGTGATCGCAACCGAAGGTGTTTATGCCGATTTTCAAAACGAACGACCTCCGAAAAGCCGACTAAGTCAGATGATTATAGCACTCTTTACCCTTTTATGCTATCCTTAGCCCCATGAAGAACTTTAGCGAGCTTGGCCTCGATACCGAATTAATCCAGGCGCTCGAAATTCGCGGCATAACGGCCCCGACCGCGGTGCAAAGCGTCGTAATACCGCGACTGCTCGCTCAGGAAAACGTTTTTTTCAGCTCCGAAACCGGCACCGGAAAAACCCTCGCCTACTTATTGCCCGCCTTTCGGCTTTTGGCCGAAAGCGATGGAACCTTGCCGCGCGTATTAATCATCGCGCCAACGCACGAACTCGCGTCGCAGATAAAAACGGAGACCCAGCGACTCGCGAAAGACTCAGGACGGCCCGTTACCGCCGCGCTTTTTATCGGAGGCGCGCCGCTCAAGCGTCAAATAGAGACCCTTAAGGAAAAACCCGCGATCATAATTGGCGGGCCTGCGCGAATTCTCGAGCTTATTCGCCTCAAAAAACTCAAGACCGCGGGATTTCAGCTCGTGATTCTCGACGAAACAGACCGGATGCTCGCGCCTGAAACCCGCGACATTCTCCGCGACCTACTCGCCACCTTGCCGACCGAAGCGCGATTCGCCGCCTGCTCCGCGACGTTCAGCAAATATCACGCGTCTATTCTTGAGACAATGCTCCCTCATAGCGACGCAAATAACGCGCAAACCGCGCGCGTGCATCTGCCACCCGAGGACGTACTCCGCCGCAATATCGAGCATTGGGCGATTTGGAGCGAGGGTCGCGACAAAATCGAAACGCTGAGAAAATTCATCGTCGCCGTCCATCCGCAAAAGGCCCTCGTTTTCACCGCGATAGCGGGTCAAGTCGAAAACATCGCCGCTCGCCTCAATTACCGGGGAATCCCCTGCTCCGCCCTCTACGCAAAGCTCGACAAAACGGCGCGCAAAAAAAACATCGACGATTTCCGCTCGGGAAGGTCATCCATTCTCGTCACGAGCGATATTTCCGCCCGCGGGCTCGATATTCCCGACGTCACGCACGTCATTCAGCTCGACGTTGGCGACAATGAGGATTTTTTCATTCACCGGGCCGGCCGCACCGCCCGGGCCGGAAAATCGGGGATAAACGTCGTGATGGGCGACGGTTTCGAGATGAGAAAACTCGCCAAAATCGAGAAAAAACTCGGCATCGTCATGTACCCCAAGGCCATTTACGGCGGAGCGCTGAAAACGCCGACGGTCGACGAAGACGCCAAAGAATCTTCGGAAGAATCCGAGTAAAAAAAAGCCATCGACGCAACGTCGATGGCTTCGTTCATTAGTTGCACGTAAAAAAAATCAGTAAAATACCTCAAATCCCGCGCTGATATAGTGGTTCACCACGGTTCCTTTGGCTTCTTCGCGCCATGCCTCAAGCTGTGCGGCTTTCTTCGCCTCGTACGTCGAGTCATCGATGGTTGTAGAACCGTGATACTTCCACAGCTGAGAATTAATGCCGGAGTTGATATTGTACTCAAACCGATACCCCATCTTAAACACGATCTGCCCGCCCGTTTTGAGCACCGGGAGCCTACAGAGAACGTCAAAACCAGTCTGCCAGATATACTGCAGGGTTTCCTGGGTCAAGAACGGCGTCGAATAGTTATACGCGTGACCGACGGCGGTATACGACGAATTGAAAATCGTTCCATCCGTTATGTATTTCGAGGACGTCATATATTCGCGAATGCGCTTATCGTCCATATCCTCGTTGACGTTACCGTGGCGAATCAAGGTTCCGATAAAATCGACGTCGACGTCCTCGAGCGGGCGCGTTTTTAGCTTGAGGTTAATCCGATCCGTGTTCGGCTCAAGGTCTGCTCCCATATTCTTTCCGCCGTTCGTGTAGTTTTGATAGTTAATATCAGAGGTTTCTCCATTCTCGTTCTCTAGGCGATGCGAGTAGGTGTAGGGCATAATCGCCGTATAGTCGAGCGAAATGAGAGTGAAAATGCCCGAACGCGTCGGCGCGTACGATGCGCCGATTTGGCTCGCGAACCGCCATTTCGTGTCAAAGTTCAGCTTGATAATATCGTTAAAACTGAGATCATCCGCGTAGAACACGCCGTCGATTTTGAGGCTTTTCACGGGCTTGACGGTGAACATTCCGCCGAGCCAACAGCTGCTCGTAAAGCCGGTAAGCCCCTGGTTAATCATGAACGGCGAAAGCGGCAACAGATAGGATACGTCGAGCGTGTTGCCGTACACGACGGATTCCAGGAGAGAGACCGAAAGCCAGTCGTAGGGTTTATAGTCGATGGAATGAACCGTCAGGTATTTCCCGCTTGCCCAAGCCTCAGCCTCGTCATAGTTCGTGTCGAAATCGTTATCGGTCGCGTTGTAGGTGCCGTACGACGACGCGGCGAGCGAATACAGCGAAAGGTCATATCCCCATTTCTCTTTATTGATCGCGAAATCATACTGAGCGGTATGCAGGGCTTGCGGCCCAACGATGACGCCATTGGAATGGAATGGCCCGAACGAGCCGCGCATAAGACCGGCGTTTACGTAATATTCCGTCGTACCGAAACCCGCCGAGGAATTGACCGACGGCAAAATCCAGAACGGGCCGACGCGCGCGTTATCCTCGACAATGTCCTTCGTGCTTTCCTGGCCCTCGACCAGCAGTTCCTGATCGAAAGTTTTATTCGTCGCCCAACCGTCAACGTCGGTGCTGATCGATAGGAGGGAATTTATCGGAAAATTGATGTCAAAAGATATCGCTATCGCCAACTGTTTGCGCGAGTGATTATCGATGGCCAGCTCGGCCTTCGTGCCCGGATGAATCGGTTGATGGAAAAATCGGTAATAATGCGTCGCGGCGATTTTTCCCTGAGTCGCGTCGCCTTTCTCGAAAACCGTCAAAAGGATCGATTTTACCAACGGAAGCGGATACGGGCGAGACTGCGGCAAATTATTGACGATTCCCATCGTTTCCCAGATTACTAAATCATCATAAAAATAATCCAAGGGATCGGAAGCGACTTGCCCAAAAAACCAGGCGGGAAGGGATAAAAAAAGCGCCGCGAACAACCATCGTCCGTTCTTCATGTATTACAGCCCCATAGTATTAAAAGGTTACCGAACGGACCAAGTTACCGCGCACGAGGCGAACGGAGATCCGGCGGCTAAAGCGGATGCGAGGCAATTATAGCCAACATTCGCCGTAAGCTCAAGATGCGCCGTCACGAAGCGACTCCCCGCGACGGAAAGGCGATGGCGAAGCCGCGCCGAACCGGTCGGCGTCTCGTCGCTCGCCTCCGCGGTCGTCGTCGGGTAATAATCGTCGGTATCTGAAGAAAGGAAATCATCGCCGTTATCGCCCCGGAACAGCGTCCGCCAATAGAGCCCGAGAGAACGATCGGCGGGCCGTTCGTAGGAAAGGCCGACGTTACAGGCAAAACAATCGGGCCCATAGGGACTGCCCAGCCACGCATCGATCCCTTGGGAGGGATAGCCGGAAGGC
>QKAR01000149.1 GCA_003246335.1 Spirochaetales bacterium
GCTCGATGGAAGCCATGGACCTCCAGCTCGGCCGCATGAAAAAGGCGATCGAGGCGGCCGGCGGCGTCATGCTCATCACGGCGGATCACGGCAATGCGGACGACATGTTCGAGCACGACAAAAAAACCGGCGCGGTCTCCCTGAAGAAGGACGGATCTGCGAAGGCGAAAACGAGCCACTCGCTCAACCCGGTTCCCGGCATCGTCTTCGATCCGGCCTACGCGGGCGACTACGACCAAAAACTGAACGAGGGCCTCGGCATCTCGAGCTGGGCGGCGACCTGCATCAACTTCCTCGGCTTCAAGGCTCCCGCCGATTACGACAAGTCAATCGTTAACGTAAAGTAAGATTTTTAAGATTGAGGCAGCGGGACGCGGAACGCCTTCGGGCGTTCCGCTCCACGTCGGCGAACGTCCTCGTTCGGAGCCGCCTCATCCGCGAGTCCTTGCCGGGGCGAACTCGCGCCCCCGAATCCCGCCTCCTCGCCAAGCTATTTGAGCCATCCCCGCCGTTGACAATTTTCCGCAAAGCCGAATACTTAACCCCCATGACGGAAATCGAAATTAAAGCGCATGTCGCCGACCCCGACGAAACAGAACGGAAAATTCGCTCGTTTGCGAACTATTCCCGCCATGTCGTAAAATCCGACGTGTATTGGGGCCGCGCCGGCGTCTCGCCGGCATCGCGGTCCGAGCCAGCCGGGCTTTCAAGCGCGGGCTTTTCCGCCGCTTCGGCGGTTTTCACCTTTTTCGCCGCGGGAGCCGCCGCCGTCTGCGCGATTGCCGGCGTCCCGAAGGAAATCATCATCGTCATTTGCCTCGGCGCGGCCCTCGTCGTCGCCGTCTCGATCGCGCTCACCGCGCGCCGGCTCGCCGCCGAAACCGCCGCCGCGGAACGAACCGACAAGCAGGCGAGAAAAATCCGCATCCGGGAGGAACTCGACGAAGACTCGAGCGAAAGAGAAACGGTCGTAAACTATAAACGGAAAGAAACGCGCGGGCTCTCGGAAGTGAACGACGAAAGGGAATTTTCCATAAACGACCGGGCGGCGTTCGAAGCGCTGATGAGGGACCTCGATTTCTCGCCGACGATAGAGAAGCGGAAAGACACGAAGAGCTTTTCCTGGCGGGCGCCGTCCGGCCGCGACGTCACGATAGAGCTATCCCTCATCGCCGAGCTCGGCTGGTTCGTCGAAATCGAGATACTCGCCAGCGAGCCCGACGAAACGGAAACCGAAAGCGCGCGGCTCGACCTCATGGACGCCCTCGCTCGATCCGGCGTGAGCGAAAGCGCGATCGAAATGCGTTACTACTCCGATATGCTCGCCGAAGCGCGGGGACTCAGTTCCGCGCGCTAAACCGTCGTCTTTCGAGGCTCCGGTTCGCTTCGCTACTCTCCCGATTCGCGAAGCCGTTCCGCCGGCGGAGCGCCCGTATTTTTCCAATCGCTCATTTTCCGGTCCCAACGGCCGAACGCGTAATACAAAACGGTGCCGATCATTCCTACGGTATAGCCGACGACGATCGCCCACCAAATGCCGCTCGTGCCCCGAACCCGCGAAAACGCGACGGCGCACGGAATGCGCACGAGCCACATCGAAAGGAGCGTCATGACCATGGTGAACACGGTCGCTCCCGCGCCGCGAATGACGCCGGAAAAGCAGAACATGAGCGTCTGCGCGGCGTACCCGAGCGAAACGATCCTGAGGTACTCATATCCGATCCTGATGACTTCCGGGTCGGCCGAGAAAATTCCCATAAAAACTTTTCCGAAGGCATACATCGCGAGCGCGACCGCGACGGCGATCAAAAGCGCGGCGACCGCCGCCGAGCGCAGGCCGCGGCGGACGCGGTCCACGCGCCCCGCCCCCAGGTTCTGCGCGGTAAACGTCGAGATCGCGAGGCCGATGTTTATGGCGGGCATCATCACGAAACTATCGAGCTTGCTCGCGCCGGAGAACGCCGCCGCGGGATTCGTCCCGAAACCGTTCACGACGCCGGTAACCGCCATGAGGCCCGCGCCGACAAGCGATTGCTGAATGCCCGAGGGAAGCCCGATCGCGGCGATTCTTCCCGCGATCGCTTGATCCGCTCGAATCGATCGAAACCGCAAGGTAAAGCACGGGCAATTCCGCTTAAAGCCGCGCGCGGTCCATAGGAGCGCCACGGTCTGCGCAATGACGGTAGCCGCCGCCACGCCCGCGATGCCCCAGCCGAAACCGACGACGAACAGAAAATCAAGGAAAATATTCGTCAGAGTCGAGGCGATGAGGGCATAGAGCGGGGTCTTGGAATCGCCGAGCGCACGCTGGAGTGAACTCACCGTGTTGTACGAAAAGCTCGCGAAAGAGCCGAGAAACACGATCCGCAAATAAAGGACGGCGCCAGGAAACACGTCGTCGGGCGTTTGCATTAACCGGAGGATAAAAGGCGCGGCGGCGACGCCCAAAACGGTCATCCCGAGGGAAAACCACCGCGTTAGGACGATCGAAGTATCGATAACGGACTGCACGCCGTCGTCCCGCTTTCCACCGAAGAATTGCGCCGCGAGTACGTTGCACGCGAGCGTTATCCCGGTCACGAGGGCAACGGAGACGAAGACCACGGGAAACGATTGTCCGACCGCGGCGAGAGCCTGTTTGCCGACGAAGCGCCCGACGACGAAACTGTCCACCATGTTGTAAAACTGCTGAAACGCGCCGCCGACGAGCATCGGCACGGCAAAGCGCAAAATTGTCCGGGCTTCATTGCCTTCCGTCAAATCTTTCACGCTTAAATGGTAGTCGTTCCCGACGAAGCTGGTCAAGGGAACTCCGGGGAAAGGCTATTGTTAACTAGTGTAAAAAAGGGGATCAAAACCTTTGTAACGTTTTAGGCAATGCGTTATTATTCAATGTAGACGCCCCGCAATGATGCGGTGCGTGACGGACGCCTATCGCCGTTTGGGTTATGTTTTGCAAGAGCTTTTCCCGAACCTCCTTAAAGTACGTCACGCCTCGCGCGTCGCGGGAGCGTCGTTTTTTTCGCCCCCAGTCACGAACGCCATGGTCACGAACGCGAGCGCGAAAAATACCGAGCAAAACGCGAACATGGAAGCATAGCCGGCGACGTCGATAATGGCCCCGGAAAGCGCCGGGGCGACGATCGCCGCAAGCTGAGAAAACGTATAATACAATCCCGTGTACACCCCTATGTTGTCCCGATGAGCCATTTGCCACAGCATGGGAAACGAGTTGGCGACGACCGCAATCCAAAAAATCCCGAACGAGAAAAGCAAGGCCCAAAACGCGAATTTCAGCGATGAAAGCGGAAAGCCGAGCGCGGCGCCGACGGGACCGAGCAGGAACACCGCGAACATCACGCAGGTGATAACGGCGAGCGAAACCCGAATGACGCGCTTACGGCCCCATCGGCTCGCGGCATAGCCCATCGGTATGGCCGCGATCGCGGAGGAAATGCCGACCATGCCCATGGCAAGCGGCCCCTGCCCCGCCGAGAGACCGAAGGCGGACATGCTGTACTCGGTCAGAAACGGCACGACGCCCTGATAGGCGACAAACCAAAGGAACAGACTCACGAGAACGAGCACCGCGCTTCGATCCCGCGAGGAAAAGACTTCCCGAACGCTCGCAACAAAACCGGGCGCGCGGCCATCCTCGCTCTCGCGCTCGGCCGCGGGATCTTCCCGCACGAAGAGAAAAAGAACGAGCGTCGCGCACACGACCAGGGCGCCCGCGACGGGAAAGGACAGCCGGTTTTTAGTCGCGCCCAAAAGGGGAAGCGTCGCGTCGACGTCCATCAAGCGCGCGAGGAAGAGCGTCCCGACGATGGCGGCGACGTTTCCCATGGTGTTGATGACGCCGTTCGCCTGCGACCGAAATTCGCCGGGAATGATGTCGGGCATGAGCGCGACGACGGGTCCGCGCGCGGATTGCTTAACGACGTTGAGAACGACGAGCAGGAGCACGAGGGCGGCCAGAGAGGCGTCGGCGGCGTAGGGGACCGCCGAGAAAGCGATTGCCGATAGCGGAAGCAAAACGACGATCCACGGCATGCGCCTGCCGATGCGCGTCACCGTGCGGTCTGACCAGGCCGAGACGAGCGGAATCAAAAAAAGGGCGAGCACGTTGTCGAGCGACATGATCGCTCCAATGAGCGACTTATGATCGATGTATCGCGAAAGGAAAATCTGCACGTAGCTGTCGTACAGAGGGTCCATCATCCCGACGGTAAAAAACCCGAGGCCAATGAGGAATGTCCCGCGCAGATACGGGGCGAATCCCTTTTTCGTTTCGTTCATCCCAACACCCCTTAACGGCGCGAGCGCGCCCGAAAGTATCGCTAAAACGCGTCCGCGACGCTTCGTACCGAAAGAGCCCGAGAGAAGGACGACACCGTAACGCCGGTGAGAACGGAGCCTTCGGCCGGCGACTCGGCGAAAATATCGCCTTTCGCGACGGTAACCGTCGCGGAGTCTCCCGCGGCGAGATCAAAGTAATTATCGGAAAAGAGCGCATCGAACCCGTCGGTCGAGAGCTCAACGAAACGCGCGTAACGATCGGCGCGCACCGTTATTTCGAAAGAGTCCCCAACGTCGCGCACGGAAGGCGATAGCGTTTGCCGAGCGAACGAAAACGACTTCGGGGGAACGAAAAGCGACGATCCCGAAGAGACCGTCCGGTTATCTTCGAGAAGGGAGAACGTGAAATAGGCGTTCCGCATCGCCGATCTACGAGCATCGGCGCCATTCGGAAAAAAATCGGCGAAGTCGCGCGCGAACGCGACCTCGTCGCGGAACGGAGGGACGACAACCTCTATTTTTCCCGCGGCAAGCGCAGCCGCCCCGTTGACGGTTCGGCTGTCGTCGAGCAGACGCCACGTAACCGTCCCGCGAAACTCCGTCCGCGTCTCGTTCGTGACGTGAAGCTCGACCGACGTTCCGCTCTCGACCACGGACGCGAGCACGGGGGCGAAAAACCTCCGGGATAGATAATGGAGCGCTTTCCATCGTCCGTAATAGTCGATGCCGGCCCATGAGGCGACGGGCCAACAGTCATTAAGCTGCCAATACACGGCACCCATGCACCGCTCGCCGTTTCTGTTGCGCCGCCAATGCTCGACGCCGTGGCGAAGCCCATCGGCCTGCGTCAGCTGCGACGCGTAGACGACCGAGTCGAAATCCTTGGGATACCGATACGTCTCGCCGATGTAGTGCAGGATTTTCGCGTTGCCGCCTTCGCATTTTTGATGGCTTTCCATGACGGGCGAAAGAAGATTCATATCGTCCGGCGACGCAAACGCCTTCACGGTCTTCATCGTCGGGAACGCCTCAATGCCGAATTCCGACACGAATCGCGAAAAGCAATTTCGGTATGAGGTAAACGGCTGAAGCTTATGCCAGACGAGCCAGTTATGCATGTCGCCGCGCGCCTCGTCGTTCGGAAAATCGAATGACCCGCCGGACGACGGTGACGAGAGCCAGTAGAACGTCGCGGGATCGAGCTCGCGGTTCAGCGCCGGCATGATTTCCTCGTACAGCTTGATGTAATCGGCCTTCAGGCCCGCGCTGAGCCGATCGGACCATCCCCACGTGCACCAGGCCTCCTCCTGCTCGTTGTTGCCGCACCACAGGCCGAGCGAGGCGTGATGGCGGATGCGCTTCACGTTGTCGGCGATTTCGCGCACGATGTTTTCGCGGAACTCACCGTCGAGGACGTACGCGCCGCACGCCATCATGTGGTCATGCCACACGACGAGGCCGAGCCGATCGCACGCGTCGAAAAACGCGTCCTCGGGATAATTCGCGCCGCCCCACACGCGCACGCAGTTATGGTTCGCGCGAGCGGCGGACCGGAGGAGCCGCTCGGTTTTTTCGGGAGAGTTTCGCGCGAGGATTGAATCCTCGGGAACGTAGTCGGCGCCCATCGCGAAAAAAGCGACGCCGTTCGCCGTCAGGGCGAACGACTCGCCCCATTCGTCCTTTTGCCGGCGAACGCCCAGCGTCCGCAAACCGACCGAACGGGACCACTCGTCGATTTTCGTCGAGTCGGAAAGCTCGACGCTCACGCCATAGAGCGGCTGTTCGCCGAGATTGTTCGGCCACCAAAGGGCGGCGTTTTCAATGACGAGCGGAATCGCGACCTCAAGGTATTCTTGCCCCGGCTCGTCGTAGCCGACGGAAATTTTCCGATGCTCGGCGCCGACGCTTGTCGACGCGCGCGCGGCGACGCTCCCATCCGGCGCGGTAACGGTTACCGCGATCGCGTACGCTTCCCCCCGCTCGGCGTATCGCACGCGGGCGCGCACTGCAAGCGAAACGTCCGTGCGCGTCTCCGATTTTTTCTCGTGATTCTGGGTGACGTACACGTCGCCTAGCCGCGCGCCCGTTTCGGCCCGCACGTATATCGGCCGCCAAATTCCGGCGTCGGGAAGGACAGGACCCCAATCCCAACCGCCCATAGAATGCGCTTTGCGTAGATAGTTAAACCCAAAATGCGTGTTTCCGCCGCCGCCGACGATCGGGAGTTCGGCATGGCGCGCGCGCATATATGCCGAAGCTGACTTAAACAAAATCGAGATGTCGTTTTCGCCAACGCGCAAAAAATCGCGAACGTCAAACGAGAAGGTTCGGTGCATGTCCGAAGTCGCGGCGAGCATGCGCCCGTTAATCCAAATTTCTGCGAGCGTATCGAGGCCCTCGCATACGAGTTCGACGCGATCCTCGGCGAGGTCCGCCGCGGTCATGTCGAAGGTACGCCAAAACGACCAATCGTGCGCGGAAAGCTCCGTCGCCGCACACTCGTTTTCGCCGATGAAAGGATCGGCCATCAAGCCGGAGGCCAGCAGATTCGAGTACATGGACCCGGGAACGCTCGCTGGTACCGCCTTCCCTTCTCCGAAAAACCCGTCGACGCATCGCATGTTCCACGGACCGCAGAGGTCAATTTTCGCCATTCAAAGCTCCTTTCTCGACCGCGATCACGTACGCGGCGCATTTTTTTCCATTCACTAAAATATCCGTGCGAAACCCCTCTGAGTCGCGGCTGCGCGCGAAGGGCGACTCCGAGACGGCCAACTCAAATTCCGCCTTCGCGCCAGTAAGCACGACCGCGCGCCCCCTCGCCGAAAGCAACCGGTCGAATTCCGCGAGCATACCGCGATAGAGCGCGGGAATCGAGCGCTCCCCGCGATACGTATCTCCTGCCCAATCGCCCCAGGGTGGATCGGTCACGATCGCGTCCACCGATCCGTCGGCAATCCAGTCGAGATTGAGGGCGTTCCCCGCACGCGCGCGAACGCGTGAATTACCCGAAAACCTTCGCGCTATTTGGGAAGCGAGCGCCGGATCGGAGTCCACCGCGTACACGACGGCGCCTTTGCGATCGCGAAAAAGGCGATCGGGAATCGAACCGTGGCCGGCGAACGGGTCGAGGAGCACGCGGTCGTCCGGCGTGAGACGCGCGAGCGCCGTCAACAGTTCGGCGACCTCGGGGCGAAGCTCCCCCGGTTTAAGGTATTTATCGGCGGCGCGCTTTTTCGTGAGGCGGACGGCGAAATAGGAGACGTTTTCCCGCCGACGGATAAACCAAAACTCGGCGCCGGGATTTTCGCGGTCCGGCCGCGCGCGACAGGCCGCCGCAACGAGACGCTCCGCCTGCTCGGTAACGCGCCGGTCAACCGACTCAAACTGATTCTCGCGGGAAAAGCGCACCCGAAACGTGCCGCCGGAAAGCGCGGCGAGCGCGGTCGACCAAAGCCGCGCGTCAGAGCGGTCCGCGGCCATTTTTACCAATGAGGAAAATGCCAGGGATGACGTTTCCCATTCCCTCAATACAAGGAAAAGATTATTGCAGAACACGAGTTTTTCCGGATCAATCAAATCGCCCGCGTAATCGAACGCCGCGAGCCCGCTCGAAACGCTCAGTTTCGACACGGCCCCCAGCGAACGCGCGAGCAATTCCGCGACGTGCCGCTCGAAACCCGGGGCGAACGAAGCTAGGTACCGACCATTCCGCATGGGCGGCATTCTACACGATACGGTTTGCATTTTCTACCCGGAGGTAGTATCATGGCGCAATGAAGCTTAATACAAAATTTTCCTTGACGATTGGGCTTTTCACGATTTTTAGCGCGGGCCTTTCAATTTTCCTGGTTTTTTCGTTCATGGGGGCTCTCTCGCTTCGCGCGTATCAGCTTCAGGCCAGTTCCGCGATCACCGAATGGCTCAAGCTCCGCGTATATCTTTCGGACCTTTTTTCGATCTCGTTCGACACCGACAACGTCCAGAAAAGTTGGCAACAGCACCGGACGGACGTAGCGGATAAATTTGAAATTTTCACGGAAACGCGGCAAAACGCCGCTTTTTCAAGCAAGACAAAGGAATTTTATAAGAATATATCGGGTCTTTTTAACCTCATAGACCCCCTGCTCGGAGACCTCAACGAAACGCTCTCGAACGTCAACAGCGGCGACTACACGAATTCGATCCGGCAAAGCCTGAACGCGAGCGGCATCAATTACGTATTACTTTCGCGATCGGACGACAATAGCGGCGAGGTCGCCATCCTTTACTTGCGGCTCAACAGCGCGATTTCGAAAATGAACACGTATTCCGATGTCTTCCAAAGCGCCCTCGACCGCTTTCAGGACTCGCTCAGCGCCGACGTATCGCGTAAAATATATTGGATCACGATTCAAAGTTTCGTTCTGCTTGCCATCGGCTCTATACTCATTTTCGTGGTCATAAACCTGATTACCTCGAGGATAACGAAGCGTCTCCGGTTCATCTCGAACGAGACCGAGCGGCTTTCCTCAAAGGATTTTACCCGCGCCTTTTCCGATCGCGCCACCGACGAAATCGGCCAGCTCACGACCCATCTCGGCGCTACCGTCGCTTCGCTCAACGGCGTACTTTCCACCATAAAAGACGGCACGGTCGACGCGACCGACATGAGCGAATCGATTAATTTTTCCGCGGGAGAAGTCACCGCGGCGACGACGGAGATCAACGCGAACGTCGGCTCGATGCAAAAACAGTTCGACAATTTGCGCTCGGCGGTCCGCTCGGCGACCGAGGCACTCGAGTCGATGTCGTCATTCCTCGTCAATTTCGTCACCGACATAAATGCGCAAAGTTCCTCAATCGGCGAAAGTACGGTGTCCATCGCCGAAATGAACCAATCGATCATGGTCATCAGCAAAAAAGGGCAGGAAAAGCTGAGCCAAATAACCGAAATAAAAAAAGTCGCCACGGACGGCGAGGAAAAAATCGCGAACACCGAATCGATTCTCACCGGCGTCACGACGGAGCTCGACAATGTTTCCTCGTTTATTGAAATGATTAACTCAATCGCCGAGCAAACGAGCATTCTTTCGATGAACGCGGCTATCGAAAGCGCGCACGCGGGCGAGGCGGGCAAAGGCTTCGCCGTCGTCGCCGACGAAATCCAGAAGCTCGCGGAATCCACGACGGAAAACGCCCAACTCATCACGACGACCCTTACCGACATCGTATCGAACGTCCAAGAAGCCCGGAATTCGAGCCAAATCGCCACGCAGGCGTTCACCGACACGTCGGAGGCGATCGGCGAACTGATCGAGACGCTCAACGAAATCGTTTCGGCAATTCATTCCGTCGACGAGAAAAGCGAGCTTTTGGCGAGTCACTCGGCGGAAGTGTCCGAATCTACGAAAAAACTTTCAGCGCGAACGGGCAAGCTCGACGATTTGCGTAAAACCGCGATCTCGAACATTACGAGCATGGAATCGGTCTTTACCGAGGCAAGCGGCGGTATTAAGGAAATTAATATCGGAACGGAAGACATTTTGGCGAAAATTCGACAAATTCACGACCTCAGCTCGCAAAGCAAAGACAAAATGGAAATTTTGCGCTCGATGCTCGATGAATTTCAGACGATTGACCCGACTAAACTGGCGGTCGATGAAAATGAGCGGGAAATCGACGAAACGAACGAGGTTGAGGAAGCGCTTGAATCTGCTCCGGAGGTCGATTAATTAATTAGATTCGCTCGCCGCGGTAATAGCGCTGACGATTTCGGCCATTTCCAGAGGTTTTTTGAAGAATTTATCCGCGCCTAGCGCGTTGAACTCGGACTCGAGACCTTCGTCGTCCAGGGCCGTAATCACGATTACGTACGGTTTCCCGAACGCTTCGTCGTTCTTTATCCGTTTGCAGATTTCCTTGCCGTTTACGCCGGGCAAAGCGATGTCGAGAAGGACAAAACCGGGTTTTCTTTCAACAAGCTGGGCTCCGGCGTCAAACCCGTCAAAAGACTGATAAATATTCAATTCCGGGATATTTTTCATCAAAAACGCCTTAATGGCGTTATTCAACGCAATGTCGTCGTCAATGATAATAACGGTTTTCCAGTTCGCCTCAGCGTCCGCGTTTTCCGAAAGGCCTTCCGGCATTCTCATGCCTCGTTCCTTGATGAAAGCGATTAAATCGTCTTTATAGACGCGATACTGCCCGCCGGGGGTATTAAAGGCCTTTAGATAACCGTTGCGAATCCAGTTAATCGCGGTTTGATTCACTACGCCACACATGTTAGCGATTTCGAGCGCGGAAAAAATCTGTATTCGTTTCGGGTTTCCGTTCTTAGCCATAATTCCTCGATTAAAGTTAACTCTATATTACCGTTTTTCCCGGCATTCTTCAATGGTTTTCATCGCAAAGCCCTTTCTTATGAGAGAAACTCGAATTTGCTCGTCCGATTTTCCCAATCTCTCTAATTTGTTTAAGGCTTTATGGCATAAATCACGCTCATCCGCCTCGGCGAATAGCGAACGAAGGGCTTGCTCAGCGACATCGCGGGAAACGCCGCGGGTGAGCAAGCCCGCGAGAAGTTTTCGCCTGCCTTCGCCGACGCGATTCACGCGGGAGCGCAACCAAGCTTCAGCATAGCGCGCGTCGTCCAAATAACCGCAAGACGCCAAATACGCGAGGGCTGGTTCGCTTTCATCCCGCGTATATCCTTTTTTTGATAGTTTAACGCTCAGCAACGAGCGACAATGCTCGGCGCGAGCCAAATACGCGAGAGCCGCGCGTTCGGCGAGAAATACGCGAGCGGACGAAAGCAATGACTCGGCGAGCGAGTCCGTCAATGCTACGGGAACGCCCTCAAGCGCGTATGCGCACTCGGGCGACAGATAGGCCGCTCGTACCAAAAAAGAAGGGCCTTCTTCCGGATATACCGATAGGATTCCGGTCGAGGCCCATTCTGTTTTTCGTATGACGAAACGAAAATTAACGCTTGCTGAACTGGAATCTGCGCCGTGCACCGCGCTGTCCATACTTCTTGCGCTCAACCATACGGGAATCGCGGGTAAGAAGTCCATTCGCCTTAAGCGAAGTGTGGTTCGTCACGTCAACCTGCGCAAGCGCGCGGGAAATGCCGTGGCTGCACGCTCCGGCCTGGCCGTTAAGACCGCCGCCGTACACCGTAATGACGATGTCATACTTCGTGTCGCTCGCGGTGACCATCAAGGGCCGGCGAACGATCTGTACCTGCTCGGGAGTGGCGAAGTACGCCGCCACTTCTTTATCGTTAACGAGCATTTTTCCATTTCCCTCGCGAACGAACACGCGAGCTACCGCGTTCTTCCGTCGACCCGTTCCAATTCCGATATTCTTAATCACGATCGATACTCCTTAGACTTCCACGGCCTGTGGATTCTGGGCGGCATGGGGATGGGTTGATCCCGCGTAAACTTTCACGTTGGTCAGCAGTTTGCGGCCAAGCGGTCCCTTCGGAAGCATACCTTTAATCGCGAACGTAATCGGATCCTCGGGATGCCGGGCGAGGAGTTTGTTATACGAAAGAGCCTGAAGGTGACCGACAAAGCCGGTGTGATGATAATAAATCTTTCCTTCGGGCTTATTTCCCGTCATAATCGCCTTTTCCGCATTGATAATGACGATAAAATCACCAATTTCCTGATGGGGAGCGTAAGTAACTTTGTGCTTGCCCCTCAGCATGTACGCGGCTTTCGCGGCGACTCGCCCTACGGGTTTATCGGCGGCGTCAATGACGAACCAGGCCCGAGGCGCTTCATGCGGTTTTACGAAAAGTGTCTTCATGTACGTACCTTAAAAAAAATAATTAAAACGCCGCGCGACATTTTAGCGCGCTAACGTTTGGGCGAAACATGGCTCGCGCCATATAACGCAGATAATGTGGGTTATTCAATATATAAGCATTCGTCAAAGACTGTCAAGAAGGCAAGCCGGTCATTCCGGGGTATTGCCGACCGCCTTTGCGGCCTTTTCTTCCTTTTTTGCCTCTTTTTTGTCTTTTAGATCCGCGATGCCGATGAATATCGCGACGAGTCCGATAAAGGCGGCGAGTACGGGTAAACCGCCTTTCAAAAACTGCACGATCTCCTTTCCCCACCCTAAGCCGAACCCAACGCTCTCGGGCGAGCAGGCGGCAAACGCCGTAAACGCGATTAAAACGATACCGACGATCAAAGCGACCATTTCTTGCCTCCGCAGGAGATTCGCCGTTACTCGGGCGAATATCGCCGATAATTTTCTCACAATACGCGGGTATGGTCAACCACGATTCGAATCTATATACTGACGCCACTATGAGCTTACGCGCATCGATACATACGAAGTTCGCGGCGATTCTTCGCGCGGCTTTTCCCGTAACGGTTCCCGTCTTATTCGGATATATCGCAATCGGCATTCCGTTTGGGCTTCTCGTCGTCAAAACCGGCTATCCCTGGTGGGTCGCCGTCCTCATGAGCGTTTTTATGTACGCGGGAGCCGGGCAGTACGTCGCCATCGGCCTCTTTGCCGCGAATGCGCCGCTCGCCGGTATGCTCGTGGCGACGTTGCTCGTTAACGTTCGGCATATCGTCTACGGACTTTCCCTCATAGAAAAATTCAAGACGGTCGGACGCTGGAAACCGTACCTTATTTTTTCGCTCACGGACGAGACTTACGCGCTTTTGACGGGCGTTAAACGGCCCCAAGAACTCCCGCCGGGACCGTTTTACGGATCGATCGCGTTGCTCGATCAAGCGTATTGGGTTATCGGTACCGTTATAGGCGCCTTTGCGGGAACGATTATTCCGTATTCATTTAAGGGTATTGATTTTGCCCTGACGGCCCTGTTTGCCGTATTGCTTATCGACCAGGTACGGGCAGCGAAAGACCCCGTGCCGGCGGCTATCGGCATCGTTGCCGCCATCGCGGCGGTAATCGTCGTCGGCCCGGCGCATATGCTGATCGTGGCCCTCGCCGCGGCGCTCGCCGTCTTAATCTTACTGAGGGGGAATAAACGATGACGCCCATTGAACAAGCCGTACTCGCCGTATTACTCATGGGACTCATCATACTCGCGACACGGACGTTTCCCTTCGCGCTTTTTTCGCGAAAAGACCCGCCCGCCGCGCTCAAATTCGTGGAGCGCTATATCCCGCCAATGGTCATGGCGGTACTCGTCGTATACTGCCTTAAGGACGTCGCGTGGGCCGTTTCGCCGCATGGGCTCCGGGAAGTCGCCGCGCTCGCCGCCGTCGTCGTCCTTCATCTGCTGAAAAGAAACGCGTTAATTTCAATATTTGGCGGGACCGCCCTCTATATGTTCCTGATCGCGCGATTTTAACGGGTCTCGGGCGGCGCAGTCACGCCGCCCGCCCCAGCTCAATTAAACTTTTTGTTGACGCAAATAAGGCCGCCGAGCACCATCAAATGGCTCGAAAGAGTCGAAAGATACGCCAAGACGTTTTTTGCGCTTTTGAAAACAGAGCCTTCGGTAAACGTCCCCAGAAAATCCACGAGCACGATATTCGCGACCCAGAGGATCACGAACGCGAAAATAATGATGTCGGTAAGACGGAGATCCGTCGTAAAGAGCTCGGCGAGCAAAAAAGCGCCCGCGATTATCTCGCAAATCGACAAAACGACCACGAAAATCGTCGTTGCCGTCTGACTTTTGACGAAATCGTTCAAAAAATTGACGACAGCCGATAAATCGCCCGCGTTCGAGCGCATTATGCCGGTGATGCCGCTCACGAGCAAATAAAGGGCGACCGCTATCTGCAATATGGTAAGACCGATGCTCCGTTTCATGGTGTACTCCTTGTTCTTCTATCCAATCATTCGCTACTATTTATACCATGCAATATCGGCACATTCCGCGTATAGCGGAGAGGGAATTTTCAATCATTACGCCAGGACTAACGGGCGGACTATCGGTAGCTGAGTCGGAAGCGCTGATAAAAGGCGCGACCGAACGCGGCATCACGTCGATCTGGCTCGACGCCGACGCGGACGCGCAAACTGCGGCGAAAATCCGGAGCTCAGCGGGCGACGTTCGGCGGGTTTCTTTCTTTATTAGTTACCGCGTCGCCGCTCTGGATAGCCTCGCCAAACGACTCCAGGAAGCCGACGCGACAAGCAAAGACTTTCTCGTCTGCGTTTTTTCCGGCGATGAGGACGAAAGACTCCTCGAGAAAAAAGAGGTATTGCGCGAAGCGAGAGCGGCGCTGAATCAGGGGAAAATCGCCGGAGTCGGCTTTTGGGCGCCGCCCCGGGCTTCAACCATCGTACCGCTCATCGACGCGTGGGACGAATGGGCTTTTTTCGCGACCGACTGCGATTACGTCGCCCTCTCCGACGAATCGCTTGGCATAACCGGAGCCATCGAATACGCGACAGCCGCCGACGTGGGATTCGTCGCGACAAACGCGCTCGCGAACGGAAGACTGGACGCGGTGCCTCCGGACGTTCACGAGATATTCCGAAACGCGCCCGTTCCGCGCGCCCACGACGAATGGGCGCTTCGCGCGCTTTGGGAGCGGCAGGAACTCGTGACGGCGGTTTGGGCGCCGCGCTCGGCCGCGGACGTCGAGCGCAAGGCCGTTTTCGCCGAGGCGGGGCGTCCGAACAGCCTCCCGTCGCGGGAATTGGCGGCGATCCGCGCGGCGGCGGCGAAACTCAGGGAATCCCGCTAAAAAAACTATTGACACAATGGTTCAAATTCAACAAAGTCACATGAGTATACCGAAATGAGGATACGGCCTTTCGCCCCGGGAATCGTTCCACGGGGCGTTTATTTCGTCGGCCAGGGAGGACAGGGAAAAAGATTGAAAGGATGCGACGTTTCGATCGAACACGTGTCGAAGTCTTTTGGGACTTTTCACGCTCTTGATGACGCGAACATCAAGATTCATAAGGGCGAGTTTTTCTCGCTCCTCGGACCATCAGGCTGCGGAAAAACGACGTTGCTCCGCATCATCGCCGGCTTCGAGACGCCCGATTCGGGAGTCGTCGCCTTCGACGGAAAGAACATCATCGGCATCGACCCCAACAAGCGGCAGTCGAACACGGTGTTTCAGAATTACGCGCTTTTCCCCCATCTTTCGGTTTTCGAGAACGTTGCCTTTCCCTTGCGCATCCGCAAGGTAGACGGCGCGACGATCAACAAAAAAGTGATGGAATACCTCCACCTCGTCCAGCTCGACGCGCATGTTCACAAAAAGCCGAATCAGCTTTCGGGCGGCCAAAAGCAGCGGGTCGCCATCGCGCGAGCCCTCATTAACGAGCCGAGCGTGCTCTTGCTTGACGAGCCGCTTTCCGCCCTGGACGCGAAACTTCGATCGAACCTCCTCGTCGAGCTCGACGCAATCCATGACCAAATCGGCATTACCTTCATTTACGTCACGCACGACCAGAGCGAGGCGCTTTCGGTTTCCGACCATATCGCGGTCATGAATCAGGGCAAAGTGCTCCAAATCGGCACGCCGTTCGAGATTTACGAAAGCCCCGCGACCGAATTCGTCGCGAAATTCATCGGGGACACGAACCTTTTCGATTCCCGCGTCGTCGAATGCGCCCCGCACAAGGACGACGAGTTCATGGTCACGCTCGACGTCCCGGAACTCGGGCGCCAAATCAAGGTAACCGATTACGACGAGACGAAAGACGGCCAACAGGTCAGCTTTACCGTCCGCCCGGAGAAAATCCGCATCACGCTCGAGGAACCGCACAGCGCCAAGGAGCTTAACGTGTTCCGCGGCGTCGTCGAAGAACCGGTGTATTCGGGCTTTCAGTCGAAATTTTACGTGCGCCTGGAAAACGGGACGGTGTTGCGCGTGTTCAAGCAGCATCAAAATTACCTGGAAGACGGGCCGGAAATCGCCTGGAAAGACACGGTATACGTGTCCTGGAGCGCGAACGACGGCTACATCGTCGAGGTAATCAACCAATGACCCGGCCGAGGACTTTTGCGCCCCGGAATTACGGAACGGCGTACAGCGCGCCGATGGGCCTTTGGTTTACGCTTTTTTTCATTTTACCGATCGCCATCATCGTCACCTACAGTTTCCTCAAAAAAGGCCTTCACGGCGGCGTCGAATGGCAATTTACGCTCGACGCCTATCGGCAAATGATGACGCCGAGCTACGGCAAGCTTTTCGTGCGCACGCTCTGGGTAACGCTCGTGGCGACGGCGATAACCATCATCGCCTCGCTTCCCTGCGGATACGCGATGGCGCGGAGCAAGCACCAGACGCCGCTTTTGTTTCTCATCATCATCCCGTTTTGGACGAACTCCCTCATCCGCATCAACGCGTGGATCGCGATTCTCGGCAACGAGGGCTTCATCAACGAGACGCTCAAGAAAATCGGTTTTATCACTACCGAACTTCCCCTGCTCTACAACCAGTCCGCGGTCATTCTCGTGCTCGTGTATATGTATTTGCCCTACGCGATCCTGCCGATTTTCACCGCGATGGATAAATTCGACTTTTCCCTCCTCGAGGCCGCGCGCGACTTGGGCGCGACGAAAAGCCAGTCAATGTTCCGGGTACTGCTCCCGAACGTCCGCTCGGGCATCGTCACCGCGATTATTTTCACGTTCATCCCGATTTTCGGGGCGTACACGGTACCGCTCCTCGTCGGCGGCAAGGATTCCTACATGATCGGAAACGTCGTCGTCGACCAAGTAACGAAAGTGCGAAACTGGCCGCTCGCCTCGGCTTTCTCCATGATTATCACCGTCGTCAGCACGGCGGGCGTTCTTTGGATGATGGGCACGAGCGCTCGCGAGGCCGCGCGGCATAAGGCCGCGCTCGGGAAAACGGAGCCGGCGGTATGAGCCACCTCAACGAAAAAACGCCCTACGGGCAATTCATCGCGCGGCTTTCGAAAAAGAAGCCGGCATCGGAACCCGCGCGGCACGCGCGCCGCGCTTTCCAGAGCAAGAACCGCGTGTCGCTATCCAACACGATTCTCGCCGTGGCGATCATTTTCCTCTTTCTCCCCCTCCTCGTCATCGTCGTGTATTCGTTCAATAAGGCGAAAGGCATGGTGTGGACGGGATTTTCGCTCGGCTGGTACGAAAAGCTCTTCCTCGGCTCGGAAAAGCTTTGGACCTCGTTCGGGAACAGCGTCATTATCGCGCTTTCCTCGGCCGCGCTCGCGACCGTGCTCGGAACTCTCGCGGCCATCGGCGTGAACTGGTATCGGTTCCTCGGACGCGCGTACGTCCAGACCGTCAGTTTCTTGCCGATGGTCTTGCCGGAAGTCATCATCGGTATCTCGATGCTCATTTTCTTCTCCGCGGTCAACATCCCGCTCGGCATGGCGACGATTTTCGTCGCGCATACGACGTTTTGCCTCCCGTTCGTGTTCCTGATGGTGCTCGCGCGTCTCGACGAGTTCGATTTCTCGATCATCGAGGCGGCGCACGATCTCGGCGCGACCGAGCGGCAAACCCTGTTTCGAGTCATAGTGCCCGCGATTATGCCAGGCATCCTTTCCGGTTTCCTTATGTCCGTAACCATGTCGCTTGAGGACTTCGTCATCACGTTTTTCGTGTCGGGCCCCGGATCGACGACGCTGCCGCTCTACGTCTTCTCCATGGTGCGGTACGGAATTTCGCCGGTCATTAACGCGCTGTCGTTCATCATGATACTCGGCACCATGCTCATCGCGTTCGTTTTGAGGAACTTCCTCAAGAACATCGCGGCTTCCAAGTAAACGGGACCGCGCGGGGGACGCCGACGTTCCCCGCGTGGCCAGAGTCGCCTCCAGGCGTTAAAGCCCTGGGGCGAACACATCATAATAAGGAGGCAGAGAACGCCATGAAGAAAGCCCTTCGCGTTTCTGCGATTTTGGCGCTGGGAGCTATCCTGATCCCGGCACTCACGCTCACCGGTTGCAAGAAAAAGGAAAAGACCCTCTATCTCTACAACTGGACGTATTACACGCCGGATTCGGTCATCGAGAAATTCGAGAAGGAATTCGGGGTCAAGGTCGTCTATGACGATTACGCGTCGAACGAGGACATGTACGCCAAGCTCAAGGCGGGCGGATCCGGTTACGACATCGTCATTCCTTCCGGAGACTACGTCTCGATCATGAAAAGCCAGGACATGCTCGAAAAAATCGACTTGTCCAAAATCCCGAACTCCAAGTATATTCGCCCCGAAACCCTGAAAAAGGCGACGTATGACCCCGCCATGGAATACTCGGTCCCCTATTACATGGGAGCGGCGGGCGTCGCGGTCAACACCGAAAAAGTCCCGCAGTTCGAGGAAAGCTGGAACATTTTCGGGCGTAAAGACCTTGCCGGCCGCATGACCATGATGGACGACATGCGCGAAGTGCTCGGCGACGGACTGGCCTACCTCGGTTATTCCGTCAACACGACGAACCCCGAAGAACTCGACAAGGCCTATCGCCTGATCAACGACGAATGGAAGCCCAACCTCGTGAAATTCGACGCGGAAGGTTTCGCGAAATCGTTCGCTTCCGGCGAATTCTGGGTCGTGCAGGGCTACGCTGAGGCGGTTTACGCCGAGGTGACGCCGGAAATGAAGGACAAGGTCGCGTTCTACATCCCGAAGGACGAGGGCGGTCCGATGTACATCGATAATTTCTGCATCCCCAAAGGCGCGAAAAACATCGAAGAGGCGCACGAGTTCATCAACTTCTTCCTCCGACCCGAAATTTACGCGGAATTCCTCGACTCGTTCGGCTTCCCGTCAACCATCCACTCCGAGGCGGGCGCGCTCCAGAAAGTTACCCCGTATTACACGGCGGAGTCGCTTGAAAACTGCGAGCTGAAGGAAGACCTCGGCGAGCATCTTGAGCAGTACAACGAGATCTGGCAGAAAATTCGTTTTACAGAATAGTTTACCCTGGGGTATAATATCCCATCGTGATTGCGCTCGATGGTTTGTACCCCAGCATTCTTGATTCTTTACCCCAAGCACTCGTAATCGTCGAAAGGCGAATCGCCCGGGAAACCGGGCGGTTTGAATTCCGCGTAGCGTACGCGAACCCCGCTTGGGAACGCATCAGCGGGGCGAGCGTCCACACGATAATCGACGTACCGTTCGAGCGCATGATTTACGGTCGCTCTCCCATCCCCTGGATACAGATGGTCGAATCGGCGTTTGCCGACGGCAAACCATCCCACCAAACGTATTACAGCGAAATCGTCGAAAAGTGGCTTTCAATTTCGATTGCCCTCGTCGCGAAAGACCACCTATCCCTCACCGTAATCGACGAAAGCAATCACTACAGCGGTCAGCTGCGCCTCAAGGAACAAAACCTCCGGCTATCGTCGCTCTCCGCGGAGCTCGCCGCGTCAAAAAATAACCTTAAAACGAAACTTGAGCACATCGAAAGCCTCAACAATGACCTCGAGAGGCTCGCCTACTTCGATCAGTTGACGCGACTGCCTAACCGCGCGCGCATTCAAGCGACCATTGCTGACATGATCGCGCAACGAGCCGACACCGACAAACGAATGTCCATCGCCCTCCTCGACGTGGATAACATGAAAAACGTCAATGATTTTCAGGGCCATGATTCCGGGGACGAATTGCTCGCGCAACTGGGCGAACGGCTGAAATCTTTCGAAAAGGACGGAATTATCGCGAGCAGGTTCGGCGGCGACGAATTTCTCCTCATCATACCGGACGGCGAAAGCTACGCGCAGACGATAGAGCAGGCGGTTATGGCGCAAGAAGAGCTCAACGTCCCGTACGAAATCGGCGGTAGAAAAGTTCGCTCGACCATCTCCATGGGAATCGCCTCCTACCCCGACGACGCGGACAATATGCGGGATTTGCTCAAATACGCGGACATGGCCCTCGACGACGCGAAAAAACGCGGTAAAAACGTCATTTCACTCTTTCGCACGGTTATGCAAGATCGGTTGAATTCCCGCGTCTCGCTCGAAAGCAGGATATTCCTCGCCCTTGAGGACAATCAATTTGAACTGCATTACCAGCCGCAATACGACATTCAAACGAAGCAAATTCGCGGTTTCGAGGCCTTAGTGCGGTGGTTCGATCCTGAAAAAGGAAATATCAGCCCGGAAGAATTCATTCCGATCGCCGAGGAAAACCGCGCCATTCTCCCGCTCGGGGATTGGATTCTCCGTACCGCGTGCGAGACTCTGCGAGAATGGCAAGTCCGCCTCGATTATAACGGCGTCCTGTCGGTAAACGTCTCCCCGTTGCAGCTGAGAAACGAGGGATTCCTCGAGCGACTCACGAAAATCGTGGAGGACTCGGGAATCGTCCCCGGCTCGCTTGAAATCGAGATCACCGAAGGGGTGCTCATCGACGATTTCGAGGCTTCCGCTGAACGGCTGCGGGCAATTAAGGATCTCGGCATCGGCATATCGCTCGACGACTTCGGAACGGGCTATTCCTCGCTCAGCTATCTTCAGCGACTGCCCCTCACCGCGCTGAAAATCGACAAATCCTTCATCTCGAACGTCACGAACGACCGAAGCGTGGAATACGGCATCACCGACGCCATCGTGAGCATGACGAATACCCTTGGGCTCGACACGATAGCCGAAGGCGTGGAAACGAGCGAGCAGCTGAGCGTGATGAAGCGGCTGAATTGCAAAACGGTGCAGGGATTCTTGACGGGGCGGCCCATGCCGAAAAACGAGTGCGAGCGGGCGATTGGCTGCGATTACTCCGTCGCGGAGCCGGCGTCGGGCCTGTACACGATGTAGCGGACGCGGCCGGAGCGAACGGCGTCGCGAACTGATTTCTCGACCGGCGAAAGACGCGAGCCGCCGGTTTTTACCTCAATGAAAAGAACCTCATCGACGCATCCCCGGGACGCGCCGGCGAACGCGATAAAATCGATCGGCTTGCCGACGAAGCGCGCTTCCGTGGGCTCCGCCGGGAAACCGGGCAAAAAAGGCGCGAGCTGCTCGGATAGCTGGCCGCCGAGCACGGCTCGGGAACGGCGAACCGCGTCGCCTCGCTCCGCGGCGAGGCGCGCAGAAAAAGCCCGTTCGGCGCGAAGCTTGCCGATCGCCGCGCCGATCCATAAACCGAAAGACAGGGCGCAGACCGCCGCGACCAAAATCGCGGCGACCGCGAGAACGGAAAATTGCGCAGTCACTTATCGATATCTCCCGCGTGGCCCCAGCGTTGGAGCTGAATTAATTCCGGTCGATACTCGAAATGCATGTCGTCCCATAGAAGCCATTTACCGCCCCAAATAAAACCCTCGCTTTCGTAGGCCTTAATGACGGGCTCGGGCGGCATCCAGCGGCGATCCAGGGGAATGAGCATCCATCGATCGTTCCAGTACGACACCCAATTCCAATAAATGTTTTTCTTTCCCCAGTTTTTCGGGAGGATATCGACCGCGAAACCCCAACTATGGTTGCTCCGCGTCGGCGAATCCGCAATTTCGCGCCAATTATATCCCTCGACGCTTGAGATGGAGGCGATGAAGTCGCGCACGCTTTCGTCGGACACCGCGAGCTCGTAGAGTTTTTTCTCAACCCGCTTCAGGGGTTCGACGATTTTTTCATGCACGGAAACGCGCGATCCTAAATAGTCGAACCTGACGATATGCGACTCGATCTTGCGCCGCGTAAGTCCATCGTAGAGCGCGTCATAAAACGAGGGTTCGTAGGCTTTCGCCGCGCTACGTGACTCCGCGAGCGCGTCCGCGTTGAGGGCGGCGATGGTCTCGGCGGAGAACGACGCGGGATCGGGAGTTTTTTCCGGGTATAAATAATCGACGTAGGCGCGATAAGACTCTTTTTTTCCGATGCGATCGAGGGGCAAAAGACGGCCGGACGCCCAGTACAGGCGTCGATCGGAGACGGTCATAAACCAGTCCTTGACGACCGGATCATAATCGACGCCGGATATCTCGTCGGGATACGAAACGAGAAAAGACCGTAGCACGAGCCAAGGATTGTCCAAAAGGTAGACGGAAGGATCCTCGGCAATGACCGCGCAGGAAAGAAACACAGAGAGAGCGATCAAAATGTACGTTTTCTTGCGCATTCGTCACAGTATATCGCCCGGCAGGGGAAACGGCAAGGCCGATCGATTCCGATATCAAGCCCGCTCACTCCGCGTCGTCGCGGCAGGCTTCCAGGCTTTTGAGCCGAGAGTCATCGAGCTTAACCGAAAGATTTTTTTCGTTCGACGGCAAAACCGTTCCGCGCGGGGCGTTTTTCGCCCGGCGCAGGTGCTTGACCTGCGTGTAATAAAGGTCGGCGGTTCCGGCCTTGCGGCCCTTCGAGTAAAACAAGGCGAGCGTTCCCGCGTCCAGGAGGATGTCGAGCGGGATCGTCTTCCCCGGCCGATTTTTCACGAAGACGTAGCCTCCCGGCCAATCGCGCGTATGAAGCCACATATCGAGACCGCGCACGTGACGGCGCAAGAGCTCGTCGTTTTCCGCCGCCGTCCTGCCGACGAGAAAAATCCATCCGTCTTTGCGAAAGGTGATGCCCGGATATCGCTTCTCGATCTGCTGCTTCGGCCGCTTTTGCTTGCGCAGCGTCTTTTGGATCACGAGGGGATTGCGCTCCGCCTCGATTTCGGCGAGCTCGCGGTCAAGGGTTTCGATGGAGTTCCGCGTCGAGGCGATATCGTCCTCAAGGTCGGCCAATCCCGACACCGCCTTTCGATACAGCTCGTAATACCGCGCGGCGTTTTCCTGAGGCTTGAGGCGAGGGTTGAGCTCGAGCAAGACTTTTTGACCCTCGCGCTCGTAATCGACTATTTCCACGGACGGCATGCCCGGCTTAATCGCCCACAGGTTCGCCGTCAAAAGATCTCCCTGATGCCGAAATTGATCGGCCTGAAGGAACGTTTCCCGTTTTCGCTCTAGCTTCGCCAAGGCGGCCGAAAGCCGGGATTTTCGGGCGGCGTGAATGCGTCGCGCCTCTTCGACGAGGGCTTCCCGCGACAGGGTTTCGGCGTGCTCGGCGTACCATCGGTCTATTTTCTCGTTAAACGAGCCGGAGCCGGGAAGATCGCGCGGAACGAAGTTTTTTTCCGCGGAACCGGGCGCGGGAGGCTTGGGTTCCGGCGGCGACCAAGTTCCGCCGGTTACCTCGTCGCGCTTAGGCCGACGATAGCAAACGTCGAGTATGCGGTTTTCCGCGTCGGCCACAACGATATTCGCCGCCCCGCTCCACAGGCGAACGTACATATACAGCGTCTCGTCGCCGCGCGCGAGCGTGAGCCGAACGACGCGCTCGCGCCCGAGCTGGGAAATTTCCGCGATGCGCGACCCCTTAACGCGGGAACGGAGGAATTCCATGAATCGCAGGGGTTTTTCGCTCCGAGGGACTTTTTGCCGCGTCTCGTGCAGCCGACACACGCCCGGCGCGAGACAAATAAGCACGACGCGAGAAACGCCGCCGTCGGAGGATTCGCCCCCCTGCGTTCCGCCCCGATACGTGTAGAGCGCGACGGTGTCGAACGAAGGTTGCTGAACGTTCTGTATAAAAGAACCGGCGAGTCCCAGTTCCGAGAGAACGAGATCGATTTCGGCGTAATTTAAGCTCATGACGCATCACTATAGCATGAAATCAATTCACATATATATTCAAAATCAATGCATATTTATGCTTGACGCGATTAAAGTATGTCATTACAATGTAAAATGTCGTTACGGACAAGGACGTTTTAGCCATTGGCGCTGAAACGTCTTTTTTTACCCACAGGTTTAAAGTTTATATGGAGGTAACCATGAAAAAGCTGGAGATCATCATCCGGCCGGAGAAGCTCGAGGTCGTAAAAAACATTCTGAACGATTTCGGCGCATCCGGAATGATGGTAACGAACATCATGGGTTTCGGTAACCAGAAAGGATCGACGCACATGTATCGGGGAACCGAATACACCGTAAATCTCTTACCGAAGCTGAAGATCGAGACGGTCGTCGCGGACGAAAAAGAAAAAAAGCTTATCGATGAGCTTTGCAAGCAAGTCGCCACCGGAAACTACGGCGATGGAAAGATTTTCGTCTATGACATCAGCAACGTCGTCAGGATCCGCACGGGAGAATCCGGAAGCGTCGCGCTGTAATAGCCGTCCTCACTCGCTCAAATTTTTTTATACGTCACCGTCAAAGGAGATTGGTGCGGCGCCTAACCGAAGAGGGCGTTTGCGTGCCAGATCTCTTTTTTTTTCGCTAACGAGAATAAGGAGTTTGTATGGAATTGTCAGAACTGGCCCAGAAAATAGACATGGTCTGGGTCGTTATCGCGGCGGTTCTTGTGTTCGCCATGCAATTGGGGTTTGCCCTGGTTGAAACCGGCTTTACGCGGGCCAAGAACTCTGCAAACATTATCATGAAGAACCTGATGGACTTCGCCATCGGTTCCGTTTCCTATTACGTCATCGGCTTCGGGCTGATGTTCGGCGCCTCGGCGGCCGGTCTCGTCGGCGTCACGGGCCTCATTCACCCGGAATCGATCGAGCTCGGCGCGTTCACCTCGCTGACTCCCGGCGTGTTCATCTTCTTCCAGACCGTGTTCGCGGCCACCGCGGCGACGATCGTTTCGGGAGCGATGGCCGAACGGACCCAGTTCCGCGCCTACGTCATTTACAGCTTCGTCATCAGCCTTTGCATTTACCCGGTCAGCGGCCACTGGATATGGGGCGGCGGCTGGCTCGCGCAGATGGGCTTCCACGACTTCGCCGGTTCCACCGCGGTTCATTCCGTCGGCGGATGGGCGGCTCTCGTGGGCGCCATGATGCTCGGACCGCGCATCGGTAAATACAATAAGGACAAAAAGCCGAACGCCATTCCCGGACACAACCTTCCGCTCGGCGCGGCCGGCGTGTTCCTGCTCTGGATCGGTTGGTTCGGATTCAACCCCGGATCGACCCTCGCGGCGAACATGGAAATCGGCTACATCTGCATCACGACGAACCTCGCGGCTGCTGCCGCGGCCGTCACGACGATGTTCGTGACCTGGTTCCGCTACAAGAAGCCCGACGTTTCGATGACCCTCAACGCGGTCCTCGCCGGACTCGTCGCGATTACCGCCGGTTGCCAAGTGATCACGTTCTACGGCGCTATCATCACCGGTATCGTCGCCGGCGTGCTCGTCGTCTTCGCCGTTGAGTTCTTCGACAAGGTCGCCAAGATCGACGATCCGGTCGGCGCCCTCGCCGTCCATCTCGTCAACGGTATTTGGGGAACCCTCGCGGTCGGCCTCTTCGCCGATCACGCAACCGAGGCCATGGGCATCCAGAAAGGACTCTTCTACGGCGGCGGCTTCCATCAGCTCGGCGTCGAAGCGCTCGGCGTCGTGGCCGTCGGCGCGTGGGTCGTCGTGACGACCGGAATCCTGTTCTTCATCATCAAGAAGACCGTCGGACTCCGCGTCTCCGCCGAACACGAGCAAGTCGGTCTCGACTTTAGCGAGCACGGACAGAACGCCTATCCCGAGTGGGGCCGAAACCAGGAAATCCATTGATCCTGAATCGATGGACGCCGCGACCGTAAGGGTCGCGACGCGAGGGCGGAATGGGAACCTTCCCATTCCGCTTTTTTTTTGCGGATAGACGCACTTGCGTTTCACCTCTCCGCCCTGCTACACTTCACGGCATGAAAATCAGCGAAATTCTCCAGACCCGAAAGTTCTCTCTCTCCTTCGAGATATTCCCGCCAAAGCAGGATTCCGCCTTTTCAGGCGTCGTCGACTGCGCGGACGAACTCGCGCGGCTCAAGCCCGATTTCATCAGCGTCACGTACGGCGCGGGAGGCGGGACTTCCTCGAACACGGTAAAAATCGCCTCGCACGTCAAGGAAGCGGGCACGACGCCGCTCGCCCACCTTACCTGCTTTTCCTCGACCAAGACCGAGGTTTCCGCGATTATTGGCGAAATGAAGGCTCGCGGCATTGAGAACATCCTCGCGCTCAGGGGCGACCGCCCGAAAGACCCCGACTTCGTTCCCCCGGGAGACTATCGCTACGCGTCGGACCTCGTCGTCGATATTTTACGCCAGGGCGACTTCTGCGTCGGCGGAGCCTGCTATCCCGAAGGCCATCCGGACAGCGGCAACAAGGAACATGACCTCGAGAACCTCAAAAAGAAAGTCGACTCGGGCGTCTCGTTTCTCACGACCCAAATGTTTTTCGACAACAATATGCTCTATAGCTTCCTGTACCGCGCGCAGGCGAAGGGCATCGCCGTTCCCATCCTCGCCGGAATCATGCCGGTAACGAACGGGGCCCAACTTCGCCGGATGGTCGACCTCTCAAACGCGTACTTACCGCCGAAATTTCTCTCGCTCGTCGACCGTTTCGGGGACAACCCCGAGGCGATGAAGCAGGCGGGCATCGCCTACGCGACCGAGCAGATCATCGATCTCATCACGAACGGCGTGCGCGGCATACACATTTACGCGATGAACAAGCCCGACGTCGTCCAAAAAATCATGTCGAATATCTCAAGTATCGTCGAGGTCGCCCGATGAAAGCCGCGCGCGAACGGGCAACGGCCTTTCGCGAGGCGCTCGCGAAAGGATTCGTTTTCTTCGACGGCAGCATGGGGGCCCTCCTCCAGGCGACGAAAACGAAGACTGATTGGAAAGTTCCCGAGGAACTGAACGTCGCGGAACCCGAGGTAATCGAGTCAATTCACCGCGATTACCTCGCCGCCGGCGCGACGGTAATCCTCACGAACACGTTCGGCGGCACCGAGCCGAAACTCCTCGGCCACGAGAGGAACCTTTCCGTCGTCGAGGTAACCGAAAAGGCGGTAGCGACCGCGCGATCCGCCGCTGCGGATAAGCCGGACGCTTTCGTGGCGCTCGACATCGGGCCGACGGGAAAACTGCTCGAACCGATGGGCGCGTACACGTTCGACGAGGCGTACGCCGCGTTCGCCGAAGCCGCGCGCGCCGGAGAGGCCGCGGGCGCGGACCTGATCGCGATTGAGACCATGAGCGATCTCTACGAGCTCAAGGCCGCGGTTCTCGCGGCGAAAGAAAATACGGAGCTTCCGATTATCGCGTCCGCGACGTTTCAGGACAACAACAGAACGCTGACCGGCGCCGACCCGGCGACCGTGGTCGCCGTCATGGAAGGGCTTGGCGTCGACGCCGTGGGCTTCAACTGCGGAGGGGACCTCGCACACGCGAAGGAACTCGCGGAAGCCTTCGTCGCGGCGGCGAGCGTGCCGGTATTCGTCGAGCCGAACGCGGGCATTCCGACCGTGGAAAACGGCAAAACCGTCTTTCGGGTGACGCCGGAGGAATTCGCCGAAACGATAGCGCATTGCGCGCGGCTCGGCGCCCGCGTTTTGGGCGGGTGCTGCGGAACGACCCCCGCGCACATCGGGGCCGCCGTGCGCGCATGCGCAGGAATCGAGCCGATACGACCGAAGCAAAAAAACGAAACCATCATCTCTTCCTGGTGCGACGCGCTATCCCTTTCCCAGGGGCCCATCGTCGTCGGTGAGCGCATTAACCCAACGGGAAAAAAACGCTTTAAGGAAGCGATTCTCGCCAACGATATCGACTACGTCCTCTCCGAGGCGAAGGCCCAACTCGACGCCGGAGCGCACGCCCTCGACGTGAACGTCGGGCTTCCCGGCATCGACGAGGCCGCCGTCATGCGCAACGCGGTCCAAGCCCTTCAGCGAACATTTCCCGCGCCGCTTCAAATCGACTCAAGCGAGCCGAGGGTGCTCGACACGGCGCTGCGCTACTATAACGGAAAGGCGCTCATCAACTCCGTGAACGGAAAGAAAGCCGTCATGGAGGAAGTCTTCCCCATCGCGAAAAAATACGGCGGCGTCCTCGTGGCCCTCGCCCTCGACGAGGAAGGAATCCCGCCGACTGCCGAGGGACGCCTCGCCGTCGCGCGAAAAATCGTCGAGACCGCGGAATCGTACGGCATCAAGCGAAAGGACATCCTCATCGACACGCTTACGCTCACGGTGAGCTCCCAGCAAAAAGAGGCGCTCGAGACCGTGCGGGCGATACCGCTCATCAAGAGGGAACTCGGCGTGCGAACTATTCTGGGCGTCTCGAACATTTCGTTCGGGCTTCCGCAACGGGAGCTGATCGGCTCGGTATTTTTCGGGATGGCTCTCGGCGCCGGCCTCGACGCCTGCATCATCAACCCGCTTTCGGAAGCGATGATGGGGGTACTGCGCTCGTATTACGCGCTTTCCGGCAGGGACGAAAACTGCCTTGGATACATCGGCAGATACACGAACGCCGCGCCCGCAGCAACGCGCCGGACCGAATCGCCCTCGGGGGCCGCGCAATCCGGCACCGATGCCGCGGCGGCGACAAAACCCGCGACCGCCGACGACGACCTCACCTCGATCATCATCCAGGGAATGCGCGACCGCTCTCGCGCGGCCGCCGAGATTCTCCTCAGGGAAAAATCCCCGGTTGAGATAATCGACGGCTATATCGTGCCGGCGCTCGACGCGGTGGGGAAAGATTACGAAACCGGCAAGAAATTTTTGCCGCAGCTCCTTTTGAGCGCAGATACCGTCGCGCGCGCGTTCGACGCGATAAAGGAAGCTCTCGCGAAATCCGGCTCGGCCGCGGAGTCAAAGGGAAAAATACTGATCGCGACGGTGCACGGGGACATCCACGACATCGGGAAAAACATCGTGAAGGCGATGCTCGAGAATTACGGGTACGACGTGATTGACCTCGGCAAGGACGTGGCCGAGGAAGCGATCGTCGAGGCGCTCAAGGCCGAGAGACCCGGAATCGTCGGGCTTTCCGCGCTCATGACGACGACGGTCGCGAGCATGGAACGCGCGATCGCGGCCATACGGTCGACCGGAATCCCGGTGCGCATCATGGTTGGAGGCGCGGTCCTTACCGAGGATTACGCGAAAAAAATCGGCGCCGACTATTACGGCAGGGACGCAATGGCCACGGTCGGCATCGCGAAAGAGGTTTTTGGCAAATGATCGCACTCGCATCGAGGCCCACGACGAGGAATGAGTCTACGGCGTATGTTTTTTTCCGCGTGTTCGGCGCGCGCGAGTCGCGCAAGGCGGCCGCGCGCTACCTCCGCACCGTGATGCGCGATTTTTTCTTTTTGCAATTTTCGGTTAAGTTTGGATTCAAGAAAATACCGATCGTCAGCGTCGACCATCCGCTCGACGCCGCTGTTCCTTTTACGCCGGAGAAAGTCTCGGTGTACCTGGACTTCATCGCGTTTTGGATCAGGCCGATAGGATACATATGGAAAAGGTTCGGAAGGGCCGCGGGCGTTAAGTACGCCGCGGAGTTTCTCGGGATCGTGGATCAATGCTACCGCGATGCCGCCCGCGTCTACCGCTTTCGCATGACTACGACGAATCGCCCGAAATACCATAAGGGAAAATTCCTGACGATTCACCTTTTCGACCCGCACTACCTCTGCGTGCCGAGCCTGCACGTCATCATCGTGACGCTCGCGTACACGTTTTACCGACGCGCGTTCGCGGAATTGGGCATGGGGAAAGACGAGGCCGACGCGCTGAACGCGGAGTTGCACGACGGGGCAGTCGAGATAACGGAAACCGTGCTGTATATCAAGCAGCACAGCGTGAACTGCATCCCGGCGGCCCTGTACGCCATGACGAACATCACGCCGAAAGAAGTAAACCCGACGGTCGTCGAGGAATTCATATCGTGCCTATTCAAGGAAGCGCCGACCGTGGAGCCGCCGAGCGCGGCGAAAATCAGGGAATACATCTCCGATATATACGAGCGGCTTTTCCTCGAAGGCTGCCACGACGCCGACTGGATCACTCCGATCCAGCGGCTCCTAAACGCCTACTCGCTCGAGGGCTTCGTGAAGTGACGGCCTGAGCCCTTGGCTCCGTCGCGCCGAGGGGCGCCGCGATAGCCGCGATCCGCGTGGGCGCGGTCGCCAGAACCGCGAGGAAAGGGCTGCCGAAAGTCCCGGCCATCGCCGCCGCGCGGCTGATCCCTGCCCCCCGATCCCCCTCGGTAGCCGCCCTGGCGGAACGCGCCGGGCCGTGGCCCCGAGTGGAAATCTCCGCCGGAATCCTTAACGTCCACGTGCATATGTGGAACGCCGCGCTTTCTCTTCGACAAATCGAGGGCGGCCGTTGCCGCCTCGGCGGGAAGCGTCGCGAGAGAGAACGCGTCCATCACCTCGATGCGGTCGACGAGGCGCTCGGGAACGCCGATGAGATCGCGGAAAAATTGAGCTATGCCACGTCGGGTTAACCCGTCCCTGCGACCCAGCCCGACGTAAAGCCGGACGTGGGAACGATCCCCTCCGGGCCCCGCGTTCGCGCGAATCGCCTTAATCTCGTTATATCGATCGGTGGATAGCTCGTTCCCGAAGCGCAGCGCGAGCGCGGCCGCGAGCACGGCTCGAGGATCGCGGTCGCGGCAGAGCTCGTCGGCGAACGCCGAGAATTCCGGGGAAAGGGCGCGCGCCGTTGCGGATTCCTCCGTCTTCTGCTCGAACGCATCGCCGTCGACGCCGTCCCTCTCCTGCGCGGCGGTACCCGCCGAGGCGGCATCGGCCTGGAGGAAAAACTGAGCGATCTCGCCGGCGGTCGCCGACATCAGGCGATCGCGTTTCACGCCGATGACTTCCTTCACGGTCGGCACGCGGCCTTCCTTCAGCTCGCCCCGCGCTGAATGGCGGAGATAGCCGAGCCGACGACGTTCCTCGGGACGCACGAAAGTGATCGCGACGCCTTTGGCGCCGGCTCGGCCGGTGCGACCGACGCGGTGCGTGTAGGTCGGCCCGTCGTAGGGAAGCGCGTAATTGACGACGTGGGTAAGGCCCTCGATGTCGATACCGCGCGCCGCGACGTCGGTCGCGACGAGCACGCGGGTTTTACCGCTGCGGAAGCGTCCGAGAATTTTCTCGCGTTGGCTCTGCGCGATGTCGCCGTGCAGGGCCGCCGCCTCGTAACGCCGCTCGTCGAGTTCCTTCGCGACGGCGTCCGCGTCCGCCTTCGTCTGGCAAAACACGAGGCCGTAAAAGTCCGGAGCCGAGTCGATAAGGCGCACGAGGGCCTCGGTTTTGTCGTCCTCTCTCACGAACCAAAAAAATTGCTCGGTGAGTATCGGTTCCTCGGGACGGGCCTCCTCCTCGACTATTTCGTAATCGCCCATGAAATTGGACGCGATGGAAAGTATCTCGCGGGGCATCGTCGCCGAGAACATGAGCACGCGGGCCTCGGGGTTCGACTTCCCGAAAATCGCCTCGATGTCCTCGATGAAGCCCATATTGAGCATCTCGTCGGCCTCGTCGAGAATGAAGTATTCAATCGAGGAAAGATCGAGCGAGCCGCGCTCGAGGTGATCTATGACGCGGCCGGGCGTTCCCACCACGATTTCCGCTCCCGAGCGAAGGGTCCGCAGTTGGTCGACGATCGACGCGCCGCCGTATACGGTGACGATCCGGGGATATTGCTCCGAGCGGAACGACTCAAGCTCGGCAGCCACCTGCAGCGCGAGTTCGCGCGTCGGAACGAGAACGAGGGCGCGCGGCGCGCGCTTATCCGAGCGCAGCTCCTGAACGAGCGGAAGCCCGAACGCGGCCGTCTTGCCCGTTCCGGTGCGGGCCTTCGCTATGACGTTCGCGTCACCGGAAAGAAGGCGCGGGATCGCCAGGACCTGAATGGGAGTCGGCTCGGTAAAGCCCTTCGCCTCGATGGCCTTTAATACGATTTCATCGAGCCCTAAATCCGCGAAAGATATCGCGTCCTTCGAGTCCGAACCGACGGTTTCTGCGGCTGACGGGATAGCTTCGCCCGTGCCGAGAACGGATTCTTCCGTTTCTGCGGAAAAGTTGTGCATGTGCGTTCCTTGTAAATGCGAACTGACGTACGGCAAATTCCCCGAACTAAACCGCGCGATTCCAGAAACGCGCTGCGCGTTCCCGACCATCCTAGACGACTTCTTTTTCCCTAATGGGACTCTTTTGCGTTCGGGCGAACCTGTCGGTTGATAAAACGCGGGCGAAGCCCGCTCCTCGCGGCGAATGTGCCCCTTTGGGGTCAATCGCGGCAACTCTCTATCTGACGGGCGAACTATAGACTATTTTGAGAAACGTGTATAGGGGCCGAGCCGCGGCCGGAAAACTAGGATTCAGGCCTGAGCCTTTCCGGCGCGACAGCAGCGACAAGCGCGCGCGCGAGGATCGTACCCGGGTCGATAAGGGGAACGGGAAGCCTCAATCGCTGCATGCCCAAGGGAATCTCCGTGCAGCCCATAATGAAGGCGTCGACCGAGTGCTCCGCCAGCATTTGCTCGGACACATCCTTGAAATTCTGGATCGCGCGGTCATGGACGGGGTTACTCATCGCCTTTATGCCGTACTCAGGCGAATAAATGGCGTCCCATATTTTTTTCTTGTTATCTTCAGTCGGAAGCACGATTTGAAAGCGTCTGTCCACCGCGAAGGCGTCCTCATACACGCGGGAAAGGTACGTTCCCTCGGTGGCGAACAATGCAAGTCGCCCGGACGGGAATCTTGACGAGACGTACCGATACGTCTCGTCCACGATGCTCAAAAGCCGCACGGGAATTTCCGAGCGCGTAACCGCGTCGCGCACTTGATCCATGATGACGGAAGCGTGCGCGGTATTGCACGAAATCCCCACGTGCGTCGCCCCTGCGATGGAAAGCTGCCTCACGCAGTGGGAGATGCCCACCGAGGGATTCTCGCCCAAGTGATTTTTCACGAAGGCCGTACGATCGGGTATGTGGCACGAGGCCGAGACCATCACGACGTCGGGGTAGGATTGGTCGGAATCGGCCTCGACGTTATCGTATACTTTTTTCAGGAGATCGAGGCCCGCGTACGGGCCCATTCCCCCGACGATCCCTATGACGTTTTTCATCCTGATCTCCGAAGGCGAATTACTTCTCCTTGTAGGAATGCACGCCGTTCCAATGGTCGGGCGGATTCGCGATAAAATCCTCGGCGCGCGCCTTTATCACGAGAGCCGCCGTGTCCCTCACGTACTTGAGCACGAGCTCCATGTATTGAATCGCCTTGCCCCACTCGCCCGCGAAATAGTGCGAGAGCCCCGCCTCGTAGTAGCGGTACAGCTTCAGCATGTTCCGATCGAACCGGTCCTTCTCGGAGAGAAGCTCGTAAATCGTCACCGGTTGGGTTTTGCCCTTTACGGCGATCTTATCGAGCATGCGAAACTCGAATTGGTCGGCGACGAGCGCGTGCGTGGTCTCGCTCACGGTGATCTCGGTCCCGTAGAATTTATTGATGCCCTCGAGACGGCTGGCGAGATTCACGTTATCTCCGAGCACCGTGTAGTTGATGCGATCGTCCGAACCCATATTGCCGACGACGACCTCGCCCGTGTGGATTCCCATGCGGGTACGGAACTTATCCTTGCCCTCGCGGGCCCACGCGGAGGAAAGGTTCGCGCCGAGCTCGCGGCAAATGAGCGCCGAGCGGCAAGCGAGGTACGCGTGGTTTTCGAGGTCGAGCGGCGCGCCCCAAAACGCCATAATCGAGTCTCCGATGTACTTATCGAGGGTTCCCGAATTTTCGTGGATCGCGTCCGACATCACCGTAAAGTAATCATAGAGGCGGCGGAGCAGCTCCTCGGGCTCGAGTTTCTCTGAAATGCCGGTGAAATTCTCGATGTCGGAAAAGAACATCGTCACCTCTTTTTTTATCCCGCCGATGCTCGCGTCCTGGTTGTTGCGGATGAGTATGTTCACCAAGTCGGAGGGGACGTATTTCTTGAAATTCGTCAGGCCTTTTTTCATCCCCTGGAAAGACTCGACCATACCCGCGATCTCCACGATATTCGAGTCGATATTCGTGCCGTCGGCGATCTCCAGGGTCCGTATCTCGTTCATTTCGTGCGACAGTGCGTTCATCGGGCGGGAAATGGTCGCCGAGACGATGATGGAAATGATGACCGCGAGGAGGATGACGAAAAGCGATATCGCGAGGACGATTTTATTGTTGCGGTACACGATGCCCATGATGTCGTCGTCGGGTACCACCATCCCGATTCGGAGCGTCATTCCCTTCTCAAGCTCGATCGACGATATTTTCGCGAAATATTTCTTTCCGCCGCGGGAGAAGGTGAAAATCGACGAGGAGTCCTGCATCGACGAGTATATCGAGTAGGCGGCGGCCACGACGGGATCGGCGTCGGCGCTCACTTTTTTCAGGGAGTATTCCGCGCCGAAATCGTTTGGTCGGACGTCGAAAAGGACATTGATGGAATCGTCGGCCTTGAGCGGCCGAGCGAGGATGCTTTCGTTCGCGTCGAAGAGGAACAAGTCGGAATTCTGGGTCAGGTTGATCTTGCCGAGGAATATCGACAAGTCGCGTATGCCGATGTCGACGCACGCGACGCCCATCAGCGAACCGTCGTCGCGATACACGGGCAGGGCGCAGGAAAAACCCGGCATCTTATCGGTGGCGAATATGTACACGTCCGTCCACACGAGCGTTTTTTTCTCGACGGCCTTTTTGTACCAGGTGCGCGTCCGGGGGTCGTAGCCCTTCTCGAGCGACTCGACGATGTTCGGGTAGGCGGGAAAATATTCCTTGTTTTCGTGGACGTATCGCGTCGTCACGGCGTCCGGCGAGCGGGTGATGTACCGCTTGGAAAGCGAGCCGTCGGGCATGCGCCGACCCATCACGAGGTTTCCCTCCGTGTCCGCGAAATACACCATGACGAATTGCTCGTTCGCCTTCAGGGTTTCGAGGAAATAATCGACCGCGACGTCCTTGTTTTCCTCGAAATTGCCGGCTTCGCGGTTCCAATAATGGAAACCGATGTCTCGCACGGCCTTCTCGGCGGGGTGAAAGTACACTTGGAGCTTATTCACGACCGAGTTAAGGATTTCCATCACGAGATTGTTGGAAATCGAGTAAACCGACGCGCGCGTCCCGGTCGAGTTGATCGTGATGATGATCGCCGCGGTGACGACGATCAGCATCGTGTTGATGAGGATGAGCGCGTCGCGAATTTTTATTTTCATCGCGCTTTGCCTCGTTCGCTCTCCGCGATGAGGGCGGTCGTCGTGATGTTGCCGTACACGATGAGGAAGGTCCTCATCGGGTCAATGAGCGAGTCGATGGCCATGAAGACGATCAGGATCGACTCGACCGGCAGGCCGAGCGGGTCGAGAATTATGCTGAGCATCGGGAGCGTCAGGAGGCCCGACGCGCCCGCCGTCGCAGTGCCCGCGAACAGCGCACCGACGACCACGATCAACAGTCCGGACGGTGGAATGGCCGCGCCGTAAATCTGGGCGACGAAGCAGGCGGCGATCGCGAAATAAAAGATATTCCCGAACCGGAGGATCGTCACGCCGAGCGGGAACACGAGATTCGTCGTGTTTTCGTTAAAGCGAAGCTCGTTGAGCGCGAGTATCGACGACGGCAGGGCGGCGAAGCTGTTGCGCGTCGCGAACGCGATGACGATGGGATCGATGAGCGCGTGAAGCACGCGGAACACGTTTTTTTCCCGCGCGCGAATCTGCACGATGATAGTCGCGACCACGAAAAGGACCGCGCCGCCCGCGTAAAACACGACGATAAACTTTATCATGGCGAGGAATATTTCCACGCCGACTTCCGCGATCTGCTTCCCCATCAGGAAAAACAGGCCGAACGGCAGTCCGTACATCGTCCAGTTGATGAGCTTCTGAAACGACTCCAAGAGGGACTTGGATAAATCGAGGATGAACGTCGAGGCGCTGTCCTTCACGACGCCCGCCGCGACGCCGAAAATTATGCTGAAAAAAACTATCTCGAGGATGCGCCCCGAGCTGAGGGCGGTGAAGATGTTGGACGGGACGATATGGATAAAGAAACTCATCAGGGACGACTTATCGCTTTTCACGTCGGCTTGGGGGTTTTTCAGCGCCATTTCCTGGCTCGCCCCGCTGCTTGACGTCTTGATGATCTTATTCAGGGTCGCGGTTGTCCGCTCGCCGAGGTTTTCCCCGGGTTTCGCGAAGACTCCGGTCGCCGTGCCGAAAATCGCCGTGAAGGCGAGAACGGCGACGAACACGAGCAGTATCCGGGCGATGTACTTCCGCGCGTTCGGGTCCTTCATGAGCTGGGCCAGGCTCGACACTATCGCGGTAATGAGGATCGGTATGACGCTCATTTGGAAAAAACTCAGGTAGACGTCCCCGATGGGTCCGAGGGTTATCGCGAGCTCCTTGTAGCGAAAGCCGAATAAAACGCCAAGCACGACCGACAACAGTATGACGAGCGGGTTCTTAAGGAATTTTGACGCCATTGAGCTCTCCTTAGTTTTGCTTATATTTCGCGAGCAGGTCTTCCGACGTCATCGAATACGCCTGAGTTTCCAGGAACGCGTTGACCCAACTGAGCAATTGAGCGTTGTCGTACTTAACCGCGATCGCGATAGGGTCGGTAAGATCGGTGAAGTACATCGGCTTGAGCGTGAGCCCCGCGTTCGGCTGGGAATTGAGGACCTTGCGGATCTCGAGGTCATCGCGATAGGCGGCGAGTATATCGCCCCTCGTCACGGCCGCGACGACATCGTCCCAGGTAGGGTATTCGACGATTTGAGCCTTGGGAAAATTGTCGCGGGCATAGCCGACATACGATGATTTTTGTATCACGCCGATTTTTCCCTCGAAATTCCGGATGAACGAGCGGACGTTATCGTCGGTCGTGTGCTGAGCGAGCTGCAGCCGATTGAACAGCAACCCCTGCGTAAGAACGATGTAGGGCGTCGAGTAGCGCACTTACCGCGCGCGGGCGAGGGTGCGGCTCAATTTCGATATGGCGAGATCGGCCTTCCCTTCCGCGACGAGGGTCACGACCTCGTTGAAGGACTGCGCCTCGCGGTTAATCACGATTTTTTTTACGCCGAGTTCCTTCGCCATTTTCTTGGCGATATCGACGTCGAAGCCCTGAAGATTCCCCGACTTATCGAGGTAATAAAACGGAAACTGATCGGTTGCGGTCATCGCGATGACGATTTCCTTCTTCGAGATGATTTTTCCCATATCGGGGGGAAGGTATTCGGGTGGAATGTTTTGCGCGGCAAGAAGGAAGGGACACAGAATTGCGAGCGAAAGGAAGATACTACGTTTCGCGATTCCTCCGATCAAACTTTCATTATTAAGATGCTTCTGAGTATACCACCACTTATGTATCGACAAAATGTCTATTTTTCATGAACGTGTCGTTTTTTATAGCGGAAATGCTGCCTAAAATAATTTTGAGGAGTCGAGAATGATCGTTACCGGCCCATCGTTAACGATCTCGACGCCCATATGCGCGCCGAAAACCCCCGTGAGAACCCGCCCGCCCGCGTATCGCGCGCGTATCGTCTCGACGGTTTTTTCGTAGAGAGGCCGCGCGATTTCGCCCGGGGCGGCGCGGTCGTAGCTCGGCCTCCTCCCATTGCGCGCGTCGGCGTAGAGGGTGAATTGGGAAACGACGAGAATTTCCCCCGAGACATCGGAAAGCGAAACGTTTTTTCGGTCGTCCTCGTCGGAAAAAATGCGCAAATTGACGATTTTATCGGCAATATACTCGACATCCCGCGCTCCATCCCCTTGCGTGACTCCGAGCAGGACCATGAGGCCCGGACCGATCGACGCCACGACGGAGTCATCCACGGACACGGCCGCCCGCGAAACCCTCTGCAATACGGCTCTCATTCGTCCACTATACCATGAGTCTGTGATTCGAGAAACCGCGCGCGCCGAAACGCGACACCGACCGGCTTGCCTATTTTCGCGCGGAATGGCTATTATAAGATATGTACGCCTATACCAAAGACGATATTCTGAAAATGGTCGCCGAAAACGACGTTCGCTTTATCAGGCTTCAGTTCACCGATATTCTCGGGACGCTGAAAAACGTCGCGATCACCACGACGCAGTTGGAAAAAGCCCTCGACAATAAGTGCATGTTCGACGGCTCATCTATCGAAGGTTTTGTCCGCATCGAGGAATCCGACATGGTCCTGCATCCCGACCTCGATACGTTTACCCTGTTTCCGTGGAGGCCGACGCCGAACAGCGTCGCCCGACTCATATGCGACGTATATACGCCCGAGGGAACGCCCTTCGCCGGCTCGCCGCGGCAAATCCTCAAAAACGTGCTCGCCGAGGCGCGCTCGCTCGGATTTGAATGCGCGGTGGGTCCAGAAATCGAGTTTTTCCTTTTCCATACCGACGCCGAGGGTGGTCCGACGCTCAAGACGCTCGACAACGGCGGATATTTCGATATGGGCCCGATCGATTTAGGCGAAAACGCGCGACGGGACATCGTTCTTACCCTCGAGGACATGGGATTCGAGGTTGAGGCGTCGCATCACGAATGCGCGCGCGGCCAGCACGAAATCGACTTTAAGTCCTGCGAGGCCCTCGAGGCCGCGGATCGGATGATCACGTTTAAGCTCGCCGTGAAAACCATCGCGCAGCGGCACGGACTCCACGCGACCTTCATGCCGAAGCCCATTTACGGCATCGCTGGCTCGGGCATGCACCTGAACCTTTCGCTTTTCAAGGGAAAGGAAAACGCCTTTTCCGACCCCTCCGACCCGAACGGGCTCTCGGAGACGGCGTATCACTTTATCGCCGGAGTCATGCGCCACGCGCGCGGCATGACGGCGATCGCGAACCCCATCGTAAATTCCTATAAACGCCTCGTTCCCGAGCACGAGGCGCCCACGTTCGTCGCGTGGTCGGCTCATAACCGGAACCCGCTGATCCGAATACCGCTCGCGAAGGACCGAAGCGCGAAAGTCGAGCTTCGCAGTCCCGACCCGTCGGCGAATCCCTATCTCACGCTCGCCCTCACTATCGCGGCTGGTCTCGAGGGGATAAAGGAAAAGCTCCTGCCGCCGACGCCGATCGACGGGGACATAGCCGCGATGAGCGACGCGCAAAGGAAAAAAGCCCGCGTCGAAAGCCTCCCGATCGACTTAAAGGACGCCATCGGCGCGATGAAAAAAGACCCGCTCATCCGCTCCGTGCTCGGCGACCACGTGTTCGACAAGTACGTCGAGTCGAAAGAACGCGAGTGGGAAGCGTACAAAAACCGCGTGTCAAACTGGGAAATTGAGCAGTATTTATCGAAATATTGACCGCAGGGCAGACTGAGCGACGGAATCAATGAGAGAAGCCTTGGCGTTTACCTCGACATTTCTCGCCCTCGCCGCCGGTTGCCTCGGGCTTGGGGCCTTCGCGGTTCTGTTCGCGAAAAACGGGACGAGAGCGCTCGCGTCCTGGTTCGCCTTCGCGTCGAGCATGTGCCTGCTCGACGCGGGGTTCCTTCTGATGAGCGTTTCGCGCATGGCGTCGGGAATCCCCGCGGCGAGCGCGCTCACTCTCGCGGCTAACGCGCTTCAGTTTCTCGGCGTCGCGATCACCGTCGCGGCGACTCCGTATCTCGTCGCCGTGCTTACCGCGACCGCATTACCGCGCGCGATCGCGATCGCACACGCGGCGTGGGTGGCGACCCTTGCCGTCGCGGGGGCGCTGTGGTTCACGGGAACGGAAACGTCCGCGTCCCTCGTTTTCGTCAACGCTCAAATGGCGATTACCGTCGTCCTTTCGCTCGCGTTCCTATTTCGCGGGCTCGCTTCGATACGGCCCGCTTCCGCGCGCGGCGCGATCAGGGCTTTTTTCGCGCTGAGCGCGGCCTTCGTGCCAATCTTCGCCCTGGATATTCTCGTGACGGACGCGCCAAGCGACGCCTTCCGGGCGATGGCGAAGATCCTCGCGCCCGTTGACGATCTCAGCATTCCACTCTACACGCTGATCCTTAACGTCGGCCTTTTCCGCTTCGCCGCGCGCAGCATTAATCCCGAACCTCTCGTCGAGCGGGGAAAAATCACGGAAGCGTGCCGTAAGGAATACGGGCTTTCGACGCGCGAGGCGGAACTCGTCGAACGGCTTTTGGACGGCGGAACGAATCAAGAAATAGCGGATAGCCTCTTTATCTCGAAAAAAACCGTGGAAAACCACCTCTACAGCATCTACCAAAAAATGGCGGTTAAAAGCCGCGTGCAACTCATTCGCTGCGTTCAGAATCGGTCCAGATAACCGCGCGCTACCGACGATCGATGCGCGCTTACCGCGCTCTTACCGCGCCGAATGAAGCGCGCTCGCGATGGCCTGCAAAAGGGCCTTGCTCGTAGTCGTCGCGCCCGACACCGCGTCGACGTCAACGCGCTGCTCGGCGAGCACGCGCGCGACGACGCCCTCGGCTTTTTTCGCGTGCGGGGTGTCGCGATTATCGAGGATGGAGACCGAGTCGATCTTGCCCGCGCGGGTTTCCACGCGAACGCGATACGTAAAGCTACCGTACGAAAATTCCCCGTCGTGAGACCCGTCGGCGACGGAAGAAAGATCGATGGGGTCGATTTTCAGCTCACGGATCCTTTTTTGCTCCGCGGAAGCGCAGGAAAAAAAAACGGTGGAAACGAGCGCGAAAGCGGCGGTAAGGGCGATAATGTTTTTCATGCAAGAACTCCTTGGCGCGACTGTACTCGAGCGAAGGGGCCATGAGAATGGGGATCGGCACCTAGATGGCGCTTTATGCCGAAATTGGGTGTTTTTACTCAGGAAGCCGCCCCGACCAAAAATCGCAGAGACGCCGGGCGCGGGGTGTCATGAGCGGAAGCGCGATTTCGTACGGAATGACGGCGGACTGCGGTCCCATCGCGTACGGCGCTATTTCATACTCGTTCCACGAAAGCTCGACCCCTTCGGGAAGCAAGGCGATGTTCACTGGGGCCGTAAGTTTCGCGTCGAAAAACATGCCGGTTGAGTCAAGGCTTTCTCCCCGCGGGATATCCTCCCGCTCTCGAAGAACGTCCTCCGCCGCGGAGAGCGCTTGGTCCCGCGCGTCGGGCGAAAACACGTCGTCGAAAGAAACTCTCTCGCCCCGCTCCGCGTCAACGACGAAGTACGAAGCCTGATGCCCCGGATGCGCGCCGCCGAGATATTCCTCGCGAAAAAAAGCGAAGGTCGTCACGAGGGGATTGGAACAAACGACGGAAGTTTCGATTGAGAGGTAAAACCCGAGCATTCCGGAATGGGAGAATTCATCTCCCTCGTCCGAGTCGTCTTCTTCGACGGCGCGAAAAAGATCCGCGCCGTCGCCGCGATATCGCTCGGTGAATTCTGCAAGTTCCGCGCGCGCGAATTCCTCCGCCCCGAGACCGCCGTACAAACACGCGCGCGCGGCATCCCGAAGTGGGATCGGGCACTCGACCCCACCGTCAATCAACCGCGCGGTAAATTCCGCGCGCGGACCCTCCCCCCGATCGGGGAAAAGGGGAATTTCCGCGTCGACGGAAAGCGGCGCAAAATAAACCTCTGGGGAAACGGCAGTCGCCGGCGGCGCGCCTTCGGCGAGTGCGTACGGTAAGGCCGAAAGAGAGAAAGCCGCCAACGATACTGCGATTAACGCGCGTGATTTCACGGCGATCAGTATAGCGCTAAACCCGGCTATTTCCCAGACCCGGAGCGAAGCCGATACGCCGCGCGGTACGCGGCCTCGTTTTCCGGGGAGAAGCCGACGGTTGCCGACGGGAACCTATCGCGAAGGAACGCGACGACTTCGGGGATTTTTTCTTTCGCGAAACCTAAGTTCACGACGTAGCATTTCCCGTTCGCGCAATACGCCCAAACTTGAAAAGTCTTTCCGCCGCGCTTCATCTCGAATATCCGCTCGAAATACCAGCACACGAATTTCCTATCCCCCAGGCGAAGCGCCACGAGAAGCGGATGCGTTCCGTTCGCGACGCGAACGCGCGTCATCACCTGGGTTCCGATAACGAGGGATCCGGTAACCAGGCAAAGCGCGGCTAACGACACGATGACCGCCGCTCCCGCGCGGGTCATCCCCTGCGAATCGGCGCCGCTCGCGACAAGCGCGACGATGCCGACGCCCATGGCGAGGATGCATATCCCGGTAACGATTGCTAACTTGCTGTTCGCGAGAAGATATCGCGAAAAATCCCGGTCTTCCACTTAGCCCCCCTTATTTGGCGAGTTGCCAGCGCGTCGCGCGAAAGCCGACGAAGTCCGACTTCTGGTAATTTTTCCCGTCGAAATTCTCTCGATACGTAATCGTCGAGCAGCGGGCGAAGCGCTCGCCGGGCATTTGGTAGAGCGCGTAGCCATAGCGGTACCGCGATTCCACGAGCCCGAAATCGTCGCGGTTAATCCCCCATTCTTTCCCTTCCATGCCCACTTTCAGGACTTTGGATCCCGGCACGTTTTTCGCGAACATGGCGACGACTACCGAGTTGATCGCGGGATCGGCTACGAGACCGGACGGAAACGAGTACGAAGGGGCGACGCGCAGGGCCTCGTTCCGCAAGTCCGTAAGCCGAGCGGAGAGCGGCGCGGTCGCGTTCACCGGCATAGTCTCGTCGTTCATCTCGTAATAGGGCCGCATCGTCGCGGCCGCGCTATCGATCGCGACTTTCGGGTTCGCGAGCCATTTCTCGAAATCCGAGTCCGCGAGAAAACCGTCTTTCTTCAAATCCTCGGAAGCTTGATCGATCTGGCCGCCAAGGATGCCCAGCACGATATCCGCCGGAGAATCGCTTTGCGCCGCGAGCGGCCGCGCGACGAACGCGAGGGTCAACGCGCCGACGATAACCCGAATCGTTCCGTAACTCAATTTCATACAGTAACTCCTTATGCGAAGGACTGATAGCATGGCGAATCGCCGGAAAAAATGAGAAAAAACGCCCAATTGCCCCAATTGGGTATTTTCACCTACGCAACCGGCCGAACGCGCTTAAAACCTCCAACCGACCGTAATCGCGGGACGAACCGACAGCGCCTGGGCGGATCGATACAGCACGTCCGACGCGCCCGCGCCAATCGAGAACGACAAATGATCGAGCACGACGTAGCGCGCCTCGACGAAGGCGCTGACGCAAAAATCGAGGGACGCCGAGGAAAAATCATTTCCGTCCCCATAGTCCGCGCGGAAGAAAGACCACGTTCCCCCGCCGCCGATGCCGGCGGCGACCGAGAACATGGGAGAGAGCGGTCTCTCCGCGAAAAAATAAACCGACGCGGCGCGCATGTCCGACCTTACGGATGCGCCCTCGACCGCCGCTTCCGTAAGGAACGCCGATCCCTCCAAGCGCACTCCCGGACGTAGCGCCTTCGAACGCGCGAACGCGACGTCGGCGCGAACGGTCAGCCCTTTCGGGTAGAGCGTTTCGTCCCATGTCGACGTATACCAGTCGTCGAAAACCGGCGCGAGTGACGCCCATCCCGCTGACGGGGTCAGCGTCAATAAGGGACGGGAAACGAGGGAGAACGAGGAAGACGACCGCGATGACTGACCTCCCGGATTTCTGACAAGCACGCGGTAAGTGCCGACGAGATCCTTAGAAGAAGGAAGGGGTACGAGAATCCCGCTCCCCCCGGGAAACGCCTCAGAGACCGAGCAAACGGTTTCGCGTCCATCCGAACGAACCAGCGATACTTCCGTCGTATCGAAAAGGTTTTCGCCGAATATCGAAAGGGACGCGACGGGCCCGTCAACGTACAGTACGACGGGATCGATCCGATTTACTTTCGGGAAGAGCGCCTTCAGGATCTCCAGCGATTCCCACGGCCCCACCGCCTCGGGTTTGCCGAGAGCGTTAAACGCGGTTATACGATATCGATAGCCACCGGCGGGTAGGTCTAGTCGCCGTTCGCACTCCGGCCCTTTGGCGTCGAATACCGTCGCGCCGGTCATATCCAGAATTTCCAACCGATAGGCGCTCGCGTACTCAACGGCCCGCCACGAAATAACCTGAGGCGACGCCGATCCCGGTAAGCTCGAAGACAAGGGGGGCGAGGCGAAGGCGCGAGTCGCCATAACCGCGAAGATAGCGATAGCGAAGGGGAAGTAAGGGATACGTCGGTTTCGCGCGCTATTTTCCATAAAATGTTCCCGTACCCGCGCGCTCAGGAGCGGTCAGCGGAGGCAGCACGATGGAAAAGGAGGCCGAGGAGCGCTTGCCGGAACGGGCGGGGGAGGAATCCCCTTTTGCCGCGAAAGCGGTCACTTCCCAAACATACGAGCCCCGATCGAGAATAGAGAGATCGCGAATCGACACCGACGTACCCTCCACGCGATCGGCGACGTAAACGACTCGTCGGCGATCGGCGGTGATGAGCCGAAAAGAATACGAGTCCGCGCCTTTTACCGCCTCCCAGGCGAAGGTCAGCGCGTTTTCACGCAAGAAATATTCGGGCCCCAATGACGCCCGCGCCTCTGGCGAAACGGCGGTCGGAGCGGGAAGAGGCGGAACCGGAAGGACAGTAAACCTCGAGGGGACGGAGGGCGAGACGTCCATGCCGTTCTTCTCGGCGCGCACCGTCCACGTATAGGAACCAGAAGGAAGTCGCGCAAGCGTGATCGAACGCGAGACGCCGTCGCGCGACGTTCCGACCCGAGAAACCGCGACGGGATATTTCTTGCCGTCGCGCCGCACGTCGTACGTTACCGCGTCAGGCTCATCCGCGGACGACCACGAAAGCCGAATTCCGTTTCGCCAAGCGGTCAACCCGTCGACGCGCGAGCCTTCCTTCGGCGAGACGAGCGTGAGTCGCTCGAATTGCGATACGGTAACCGATCCCTCCGCCGCGAGGCCGGCGATTCGCGTCGAAGTCAATCCGGGTTCGGCTGCGGCGCGAACGGAAAAGCGATATTGGCCGGAACCGGAGACGGGTAGCGAATACGTGGTGCCGTCAATCCGAGCGTCCGACGCGATCGGCGCATCGGGCTTTTCGGGTCCGTACGCGAGAAACTCGTAATGGTCCGCGTCGGCGACCGATTCCCACGAAATCCGTATCGTGTCCCCGAAGAAGGCGACGATTTCCGAGCGCGAGGCCGGCTCAAGAATTTTCGGAGCCGGGAGCGCGGCGACCACGCGCAGGACGCGCGGTTCGGTTTCCTGAAACGTGGTGCCGTCGGCGTTGGGCGTGCGAACGAACCAGGACCACACGCCCGCCGGAATATCGAGGCCAGAAGCGGAGTCGACGCTCGATTCCCGCTCAATTTCGCGCGCTTTCCCATCGCCGTCCGTTCCCGCGGGGACGAAGAAAATTTTAGCCCGACCGAGCGAGGCGCCGCGCCACGAGAAGCGAATGGAAGATACGGCGTCAGCCGACGAAACGAATCCCTCGGGCGGAAACGTCGCGCGCAGTGACGACGCGGACTCGACACCCGTTACCGTTCGTATCTCGCTCGGGGGCGATACAGTCCCCTCAGCGTCGACCCAGGAGACGGACCATCGATGAAAGCCCTTTTCGGAAAGAGCCGGGACTTGCGACGCTCGGACGTTGACCGTCGGCGTCTTCGTTTCTATCGCCCCAATCTCGTCGCGTCCCTCGATGTCAGAAAAAAAACGAACGACGTAGCTCGACGCTTCCGGCATCCGAGCCCATGAAAAAACCATGCCGGATTCCGCCCTTCCTGTTTCGTAGAGCGTTCCGTCGAGGGGAACGATCGGAGCGGGAGCGGGCATCGCTTCGGCTTGGGTGACCGCGAAAGAGCGAAACGGAGAAGCGCCCGGAACCTCGGTTTCCCTTCCCGCGTATTCGGCGCGCACGCGCCAGTACCACGGTCCATCCGAGAGCGCCGGTATCGCGACGAAAGGAGTCGTTGCGCGAACGCGGCGAACCTCGCCAGACCCGTCGGGATTCCGGGCGAGCTCAAGGGTGTAGCCGGCCGCGCCGAGGGACTCCGCCCAAAAAAACCGAACGGTAGGAAGGATAGACCGGTACGCCACGGACGCGCCCTCGACGGGAACCGTTTGGCGGGGAATCTCGGAAATGGAAAACGAGAAACCCATCGCGGGCGATTTTTCTCCGCTCCCCGAAACCGCGCGCCAAAACCAGGAGCCCGGCTCGAGAGAAGCAGTCGCGCCGAACGTTACGTCGCCTCGTCGCGAGAGGGGTTCCGAGCCGATCACGGCCGTAAACCGCGCGTCGGACGCGATTTCAATTCTCGGGACACCCTCGCCCGACGACGCGAAAAAATCCGGCGAAGCCGAGACCCGAAACTCGATTTCTTTTTTTCCGTTCGGGGAGACCAACGAATCGCCGCGGGCCGGAAAAATCGGCATAAGCTCGAAAGACCGAGCCGAAACCTCTCCCCGCGAGACGTCGATCACTCCCTCACCGTTCGCGCCGATCGTTTCCGCGTGCCCGTTCGCGCCGGTCACGACCACGCTTCCGGAAAGAACGTCGAGCACGAGCCGGTCTCCGTCGCCGTCGAACGACACGTCCGAGTCGGGCGCGATCTCGACGCGCGATGAGCCCGCCTGGACGACGCGGCGAGCCGACGAGGTTCCCGACACGCGAAGCGATCCCGAAGACAGGGATATAACGCGCTCGTCTCCGGGAAAATCGAGCTTGAGCATGCTGTTCTCGAATACGTCGAGAGAAGAGCCATCGTCGAAAACCACTGCGGCCTCCGAACGGGAAGACGTTCGCACCGTGTCGCCCGAAAAAACGGACGAACCATTAGCGAGACGAAGCCAGCGAAGGCTCCCGTCGAATTTTCTCGTCGCGGCGTTTTTCCGAAAAACGATGGACCCGACGCGTCCCGATTTTTCGCCGGGAAGGCTCGACGAAAGGTCGCGGAGAAAGAGGAAGAAAAGCGAAGCGGCGGCTGCGCACGCGACGATCGTGACGGCGACGTCGGCCGCGTTACTTTTTGAGAATCTCATACTTCACTTCCTCCGCCTCGGGATTGACCGCGCCGGAGGGCGCCGCGACGCCGAGCGCCGATCGAACGTCGGCGAGAGTGTTCGGCCCGTCCGCGCCACGTACGTTGACGACGGCGAAAATGCTCAACGGCTCGGATTTTCCCTTCACCGTAATTGGGAGCATCCGCTCGACGACGACCCGGTCGCGCACGAGCTCGTAGGTGTTTTCCGAGATGAGAACGTCGGTCGCGAAAGGTTTATTCAACGCCTCGATGCGGCTCGCGAGATTGACCGCGTCCCCTATCACCGTGTATTCCATGCGGTGCGCGCTACCGATCTGCCCGGCGAGGCACGGACCGGTATTGATTCCGCAACCGATCCTGATTATCGGTTTCCCCGGCCCACCCCGGCCCCGGTTAAACTCGAGCAAGGCCTCGCGCATCATGAGCGCGGCGGTTACGCACCGGAGCGCGTCCTCGGCGGGACTGCCCCGGGAAACCGGCGCGCCCCACACCGCCATGATCGCGTCGCCGATGAATTTATCGACGACGCCGCCGGTGCGCTCGACGCAGTCGACCATGCGCGTCATATAGTCGTTCAGGAATTCCACGACCGCCTCCGGCGCGAGCTTTTCGCTAATCGCGGTGAACGAGCGAATGTCAGAAAAGAAAATCGTGGCGGTCTTGCGGTCGCCGCCGAGAGAAAGCTTCCCGGTAAGCGCGCGCTCCGCTATCTCGCGATTCACGAACTTTCCGAACGTTTCCTTGATTCGCTCGCGCTCGGCGAGGCCCTTTCCCATCGCGGCGAAACTTTCCGTCAGTAGGCCGAGTTCGTCGGAAGTCGAGGGCGCGATCGAGACCTCGTACTCGCCCCGCTCGATCGCGCGCGCCGCGGACACGAGGGCGAGGATCGGCTTCGTGACCGATCGCGCGAAAAACCAAACGGCGAGAACTGAGAAAATGAGGACGATAGCGGTGATATACAGGTTCTGCCGCGCGACCCCGAAGGCGGCGGCGTACAGGTCGGCGGTCGGTATCGTGGACAGTACGGAAAAATTCCCGATACCGACTTTATGAAAAGCGGCGATGTAGCCTTCGCCGCCCGCGCCGACGTACCGAAACTGCAGGTTATCGCTCGAACTCTCGAGGCACCGCGCGATCGCCGGGTCGTCGGCGAGACTCGAACCGGCGAGCACGGTCGCCTGGTCCGCGTCGGCGATGGCGGTTCCCTCGGAAGAAAAAACGATCGTGCGGCTTGAGCCATTCCCGCCGACGAGCGACTGAAGGCTCTCTGAGGTGAACGCGACTATTAACGCGTCATCGGCGCCCGCGTCGCGGTAGGGCGCGAATAGCGCGGCCGCTGCCGTGCCGACCCAGGGGCTCGCGTTCGTCAAGATCGTCTCCCCCGCCTTGGCGCGCTCGACGAGGTCAGCCGAGTTTTCGATGAACCGATCGAGCGCGTCATGGTCGATCTCGCAGGCCGCAAGCAGACACTCATTCGTCGCCTGTGAACGTCCGGCAAGCGCGACGCTCAGCACGGACGCGTTACGGGCGAAATAGTCGGCGACGTGCCGGTCATCGTCGGAGAGCACGCCCTCGCCGCCGCGGAAAAGGTCGAGCAGGGCGAGCGCGCCGCGATGGACGTTCCTGATCTCGCTTTCCGCCTGCGATGCGACGAGCTCGTTCATGGTAAGGTTTTGGTCCTCGGCGCGGGCGCGGGAATCCCCGGCGAAAAAGGCCGTCGCGAGCGCGGTGATCGCGGAAGCGGAAACGAGCACGATGAGCGAGATGATGAGTATGAGACGGGCGACGAGCGGCCGCTTCACGCGAAGTTTCGCGTCGCCCTTCGTTGGGGTAATCGGTGTGTCCATGAGCTTACTCCGTGAAATCTAAAAATCAATAGCCAATGATGCGATCCGCGTACCGCGACATGAGCGGAAGCGATTCGTAGCCGCTCTCCGCCGAGGCCGGTACTTTTATCGTGAAAGTATAGGTGCTCGCCGGCGAGGCATAGCAGCCAAAAATATCCTGCGAGGAACTGCCAAACGTCCAAGCAGGGGTTTCAGTGTCGTAGTACGTCATATAATCCGACTGCAAGAACGTTATTACGCCCGTATTTCCGTCAAGCCCCGATCCGTCGAAGCACGCCGGCTTGAGAATACACACGGAGTCGGGAATCGTAAGTTCGGTGAGGGCGGTGCATCCCTTAATGCAGTTCGCGTCTATTATTTGCAGACCGTCGTTCAGCGTGAGCGACGTGAGCGCCGTGCAGTTCCAGAAACAATACTGGGGCAACGTCATTAAGTTATTCGGCAAAATGACGGACGTTAGTTCCGTGCATCCGACGAACAGATTTTCGCTTAGAGCGTACGTCGTGAGGCCCGAAAGGTCGAGGGTTACCGGCGCGGTCGCGGAATATACCGCATTGCGCAAATCCGCGAACTCCGCGTCCGTAAGGTCGCCCGAGAGGGCAAAGTCGCCGCCTGAAGAAATATTCGCAAGGAGAGCGAGCAAGCTCGTGTTCGACCACTGCGCGTACAGCGTCAGATCAACGCTCGTCGTGATGGTCGCGTCCAAGGCATACGGCGTTCCGGTTCCGTCGGCGGCCGTGTTCCAGCCGGTCAGGGTTTGCCCATCCTTAGTCATCCCGTTGCCGGCGTTGGATATTCCCGTCGGTTGGCCGGAAATCACGTCAATGGCCGAGACGATAATCCCGGTTCCCCCATTTTGGTTAAAGGTGATCGCGGCGGAAGGAAACCACTGCGCGTACAAGGTCACGTTACCCGTCATAACGACCGAATCGCCCTCGTCGTAATTGATTCCGGAACCGTCGATCGCGGTATTCCAAATGCTGAACAAATGTCCCGCATACGCGAGAGAGCCGGCGCTTCCAACCGTTACGGTCGTTCCGTCGGGATAATACGACCCGGAATTCGCCGGCAACGTTCCCGTTCCGCCGTTCGCGTCGTACGTGAGTAGCCAGGTCGGCAGAATCGCCGAGGAACACGGGATCGAGAGAGTCACCGGCGCAAGATGGCGCCCATTTTCCGCGACGCGCATCGACACCGTAAACGATAGGGTTTGGCCATCGGCGGCCGCGGTCGGCGTAAAGGAAAATAAAAGCCGCTCAGGACCCGCGGAAACCACTGATGGGGTTCCGGACAGCGATTCGTCGGAACTCTCGACGTCATAAACTATCGCGAGGGATCGATCGTTTTTCAGCGACACGGACGCGACGCACGCGTGCTCGGGGGCGCAGTTCGCCGGGGAAACGGAATCGACCGCGACGCGCGCGACGGCGCCGTCAACGTCCTCAACGAAAGAATTATTCAATATATAGGGGTGATCGCACGACGCCAGAAAAAGGGCGAGCGCGGCGATGTAAAACAGGCGAAAATTTCCCATGGGAGAAAATTACCAATTTTCCCCCGTTCGTGGGTATAGAGAAAAAATACCCAATTGAGCGCTTTCAGGGTAAATGCCGATGGGTGTTTACCCCTAAAACGCCCTAGCGGACTACCGAAAAAACGCCGACGCTCGCGAGCGCCATGATGACGCCGGCGACGAGGACGCCCGCCATCACCGCAATGACCGTTTCGCCGACTTCCATATCCAGGAGGCTTGCGGCGAGCGTTCCGGTCCAGGCGCCGGTCCCCGGAAGCGGAATCGCGACGAAAGCGAATAAGGCGACGGCAAGTCCGCGATGGGCTTTGCTGCGCAGCGAGTCGCCGGCCTTTTTCCCCTTTACGAGGAAAAACGAGCAGGGTTTTCCGACGACGCGCTTATTCGCGCCCCATTCGAGAAACTTTCGGGCGAAAAGGTAAATAAACGGCACGGGAATCATGTTGCCGACGATGCAGACAACGTACGAAGGAAGCAACGGCAAGCCGAACGCCTGCGAAACCGGAATCGCGCCGCGCAATTCTATGAGGGGAGCCATCGAAATGAGGAAAATCCACAAATAGTGTTTCAGCATATTGGCGCAACTATAGCAGGAAACAAGGGACTGAAACCATCGGTTTCAGACAAAATCGAGGAGTAATTCCGAATTGACGCTTCCGTATTTCGTTTTCTTTATCTTTTTTTATAAAAAAACAATTTTTCCTAGTAATATTTTAAATATTTTAAATATCCGATTTTAAACTATATATTTTCAAACAATTATCATCATAAATGGGTAAATATATTGAATTTTGATATAAAAAAATGCTATTTTCTTGAAAATAGGTTTTATGAAGCAATTTTCTACAAAACCGAAATGAAAGAGGCGCAAATGAAAGGCTATCTCATTATGGAAGACGGCTCGGTGTACGAAGGCATTCTCCACGGGGCGAAAAAAGAAATCCTGTGCGAAGTCGTCTTCACGACCGGCATGACCGGCTACGAAGAAACGGTTACCGATCCTTCATTCGAGGGACAGGCGGTAGTGCTCACCTACCCCATGATCGGAAACTATGGAGCGAACAAAGAGGACATGGAATCGACCCATCCGTGGATTTCCGCCCTCATCGTCCGCGAGCTTTCACCCTTCGCGAGCAACTTCCGCTCGAGCGAAACCTTTCACGCGTTACTCGACCGTAGCGGCGTCACGATCCTTTCGGGCGTCGACACGCGCGCCCTCACCCGTCGCCTCCGGGACAAGGGCACGATGAACGGCCTCATCACCTGGCAACTGCCGGACGATATCAACCTTCGCCTTGAAGACATCAAAAAATACACGGTCAGGCACAGCGTCATCCGCGTCAGCAGAAAGCACCCGGAGACCATCGGCTCCGGCGCGCGGAAAGTCGCGCTGTTCGACTACGGCGCGAAGCAGAACATCATCCGCTCGCTCGTGAGCCGCGACTGCGAAGTGACGGTATGGCCCTGGGACACGCCCGCCTACGTCGTGCTCGACTCGAAGCCCGACGGCATCATGCTCTCGAACGGGCCGGGAGACCCCAAGGAATGCTCGGGGATTCTCCGCCACATCCGCGAGCTCATGGATTCGGGGATTCCCCTGTTCGCCATTTGCCTGGGCCATCAGCTCCTCGCGCTCGCCGCCGGTTTCGACACGGCCAAGCTCAAGTTCGGGCACCGCGGGGCGAACCATCCGGTGAAGGATCTCGCGACGAACCGCGTCTACATGTCGAGCCAAAACCACGGCTACTGCGTCGTCCCGGAAACGGTCGACCCCAAGCTCGCCGTGATCAGCCACGTCAACGTGAACGA
>QKAR01000148.1 GCA_003246335.1 Spirochaetales bacterium
TCAGCGTGATCCTTTTTTTGATGCCGTCAATGGAAACGTGCTTTACCAAGAGCTGTCCCGCGACGGACACCACGCAAATCGCTTCCCCGGCGGTATCGCCCGCATTGAACACGACGATGTCACCGTCGAAAATTTCCTTGTCGATCATCGAGTCCCCGCGCACGGTCACCGCGCGAAGCTTCTCCGCGCTCTGGCCGCCGATCACCGAACGGGGCACCGCCACCGTCCGCACTTCCGCGAAGTCGTCGATCTCCACGCCGCGGCCCGCCGCCGCCTCTTGCAGGATGTAGGGAACCCGCACCGCGTCGCCTACGTCCTCGTCGGGAATGAGGGTTTCCCCATCGCCGGTCAAGTACCAGTTGAGGTTAACCCGATACACAACCGCGAGCCGCGCGAGCACGTCCTTACTCGCCTCCCGGCCGCCCGACTCGATAACGCTCGCGATGGTCGGGTGAATCCCCAGGGCGTGGGCAAAGTCCTGCTTTGACAAACCCAACCGTTCGCGGATATAGGTAAAGCGTTCAGCCTGCGTTTGCATTTCCCGGCGACTCCTTACCGTACTGTATCACGCTGTTCTTGCTTTTTGCAATCCGTATTAAAACTTTGCATATTGAAAAGTCTGAGCGAATACGCTATACCTTGAATCATGAGCGGCGAAACCGGCTTCCCGTCCCCGGCGCAGGGGTACGAGGCGAAAGCCTTCGACTTCAACAAACTCCTCGTTTCCAATCCCCCGGCGACTTTCCTCATGCGGGCCGCCACGTCAGCGCTCGCGTATAAAGGCATCATCCCCGAATCCATCCTCGTCGTGGATCGCTCCCGCAAGCCCGAATCGGGGAACCTCGTCGTCTACTGCGAATCGGGGGAACTCCACTGCCGCGAATATTACCGCAAGGGGAGCGTCAAACGCTTTATCGACGCCGACGGCAACGAAGTCCCCCGCAAAGGCAAAATCGTCCTTTTCGGCGTCGTCACCAAAGTCATCCACGACGTATGATCTTCCACGTCGACGCGAACTCCTTTTACGCCGCCTGCGAGCGCCTCTTTCGGCCCGATCTCATCGATAAGCCCATCGCCGTCCTTTCCAACAACGACGGCATCATTATCGCGCTCAACGCGGAATGCAAGAACGCGGGCTTCCGCCGGGGCGACGTATTCTTCAAAGTAAAGGACGAACTCGCGCGGAAAGGCGTCGCCGTCTTCAGCTCGAATTACACCCTGTACGCCGACTTAAGCTCGCGCCTCAATTTACTCTACGCGTCGCTTTGCCCGGACGTCGAGATTTACTCAATCGATGAATCCTTCCTTTATTTTCCCGACTGGACGCCGCGGTCCCTCCGCGACATCGCCGTCGAACTCCACGCGCGCGCGGGGTGCGACATCGGCATACCCGTTTCGGTCGGCGTCGCCCCGAGCAAAACCCTCGCCAAGCTCTGCAACAAGCTCGCCAAAAAACGGGGCGGCGTGTGCCTCTGGTCCGAGCTCGACGCGGAGGCCGAGCTTGCTTCTTATCCGGTCGGCGATATCTGGGGCATCGGCCGCGCCAAGACCGAACTCCTCGCGCGCTACGGCGTCAAAACCGCCCTCGACCTCAAAAACTATCCCCTCCACCTCGCCAAAAAACACCTCACCATCACGGGCGTGCGCACCGTGCAGGAACTCAACGGCGTCGAGGCTATCGACCGCGTCGAGCGCGACGGACATCAAAACATCTGCTCGTCAAAATCCTTCGCCGGCGCCGTCTCGGACCTTCCCGCCCTGCAAAGCGCGCTCGCCACCTATACCCACGAGGCGGTAAAACGCATGCGCGAGGAAAAAAACGCCTGCCGCTACGTGTCGGTCTTCCTCATGACGAACCCCTGGAGCGACGTCGGCGAGCAGTACTGCAACGCCGCCTCCGCCGAATTCCCGCGCCCGTCCTCGTTTCTTCCCGACATCCTCGGCACCGCCCTCGAACTCCTCAAGTCCGTCTATCGTCCCGGCTACCGCTACCGCAAGGTGATGATCAACCTTCTCGGCCTCGAACCCGATAACCGCGCCCAACAGGAACTGTTCGTCAGCGACGGGAACAAGGCGAAGCATGACGCCATCATGGCCGCCTGCGACTCGGTCAACGACCGCTACGGGCGGCTCTCGCTCCGCCTTGGCGTTTGCTCGCTCGTGCGCGATACTGGTAAGGAAGGCGAAAGCGACGCCTGGGCCATGAAGCGGGACTACCTCAGCCCCGAATACACCACGCGCCTCGCGGATATTCCGCGCGTAAAGGAATGATCGCTATGAACGACTGCGAGCTATTGATCGGAACCTCGGGCTACGACTATGACGAGTGGAAAGGCGTTTTCTATCCCGCGGACCTCAAGAAAGAAGACTATCTCCCGTACTATGCCGAAGTCTTCAATGCCCTCGAGCTCAACTTCACGTTTTACAAACAGCCCACCGCCCCCCAGCTCTCGCGCATGGTCGAGCGCACTGGCGGAAAAGTAAAGTTCGCCATCAAGGGGAACCGCGCCTTTACCCACGAAGTCGATCCCGGCAAATGGAAAGACGTCGTCAAGGAATTCCGCGAAGCGCTCTATCCCTTCGCGAATAACGACCTTTTGACCGCCGTCCTCTTGGAGTTTCCCTATTCCTTCCACTACACCGACGACAACCGCCGCTACCTCGCGAACCTTATCGCCGAATTTCACGACACCCCGGTCGTTGTCGAATTCCGCCAAAGCGAGTGGCTCATCGAGCGCGTCTATGACTACCTCGACAAACTCCGCGCGGGTATCTGCCTCTGCGACATGCCGGAACTCAAAAACCTTCCCGCCCTCAACGCGAGCGGGGAAGGTCCGGGGGCGCGCGACGCGCCAGCCTCCCGGCACCTGTTGTGCGGTCCTTCCGGCTATCTTCGCTTCCACGGCCGGAACGCCGAAAAATGGTACGGCACCAACTCACGCGACCGCTACGACTACCTCTACTCAAGCGCCCAGCTCGAGCCCTACGTCGAACTCATCCGGCGCATGATGGAAACGGCGAAGTTCGTGCAGATCTTTTTCAACAACCACGCAAAAGGCCAAGCCACGGTCAACGCGCGAAAAATGAAAGTGCTGATGGAATAAAAAAGGTAAGCCGATGTGGCTTACCTTAAAAAGGAGACTGTTCGATGAATTCGTTATTTCGCGCTCTCGACGAACTCGAGGTCCTCGGTCGTGAGTACTTCCGTAATGTTCAAAAGAACAATGAAGTCGTCCTCGACATGGCCCATGCCCTCGATGAATGATGAGTTGATCTTTGAGCCAATCTGCGGGGCGGGCTCGATTTCATTTTCTGCTATCGCGATTACCTTTTGCACCGAATCGGCGAAAATCCCCAACCGAAGGTTTTGCCGTTCGCCCTCGTTTCCGTCAAACGAAATCTCCACGACGATTACGGCGGTATCGTCCGTGATAGCCGTGTCGCCCATGCCGAACTTTTGCTTTAAGTCGAGAATGGGAACCACCGCGCCGCGAAGGTTTATAACGCCTTTCATGAACTCGGGCATCCGGGGAATTTTAGTGATTTTGGGAACCGTCAACACCTCGCTTACGTGCGTTACGCGCAGCGCGTAGCGGTCCCCGGCCATTTCGAACGTCAGGAATTGATTAACGCTTTGCGTTGTTATGGCGGTCATCTTAAAATTCCTTGAAATCGCCGTCAAAGGCATCGTCGAGAGAAGGTCTCGAACGATCGTCGTCGAGCGAGAGAACGATTCCCTTACTCGTTTTTTTTGAAGTGGTTTTCGCGACGGTCGATTTTGGAGAAACCGGTTTATTTTGCTCGACGCTCGTGGAATTTTTCCGCTCGGCGAGCGCCGGTAAACGACTCGCGGCTTTCGGCGTTTTTGACTCCTTAGCTCCCTCCTCGGTATCAAGGCTGAAGAAACTAATCGTCGTCTGCATTTGCTCGGCTTGCGCGGCGAGTTCCTCTGCCATCGACGCGGACTCCTCGGAGGCGGAAGCGTTCTGCTGTACCACCTGGTCCAGTTGCATGATCGCCTTATTGATTTGGTCGGCTCCCGCGTTTTGCTCGTTGCTGGACGCGCTGATTTCTTGCACGAGTTCGGCCGTTCGCTTAATGTCCGGGATGATCGTCGCGATCGTAGTTCCGGCGTTTTCCGCTACTTTCACGCTTTCCGTCGACAGCGCGCTGATCTCGCTCGCTTCCTTTTGGCTTCGTTCGGCGAGCTTGCCGACTTCGGCCGCGACTACCGCGAATCCTTTGCCGTATTCGCCGGCGCGGGCCGCCTCAATCGAGGCATTAAGCGCGAGCATATTCGTCGATCGTGCGATCTCCTCGATAATACCGGTCTTTGACGCGATTTGTTTCATCGCCTCGACGGTTTGCGTCACTGCCTTGCCGCCAGCCTCGGCGGCTCCCGCGGTTTTTAGCGCGATCTTTTCCGTCATCGACGCGTTTTCCGCGTTTTGCCT
>QKAR01000096.1 GCA_003246335.1 Spirochaetales bacterium
TTCGTGAACGGGCAGGCGTTCGGCATAGCGGCGACGAGCCTCACCGGGCAGGCGCTCGGGCGGAAAGATCCCGCGGGCGCGAAGGCCGCCGCCCGGGCGTGCCAAATAAGCGGCTCGTCGATCTCGAGCGCGCTCGGCGTCGCGATGTTCGTTTTCCGCGCGCCGCTCGCGTCCCTTTTTACCTCGGACGCCCACATCATCGAAATCGCCTCGGGCGCGCTCATTCTCGCCGCCGTTATTCAGCCGTTCCAGTCCTCGTTTCAGATTTACGCCGGCGCGCTCCGCGGCGCGGGAGACTCCCTCTACCCGGCGATTTCCCTCGCCGTCGGCATTCTCCTCATCAGGCCATCGCTCTCGTTCGTTTTCGTCCATGTCCTGACGTGGGGACTGTTCGGGGCGTGGCTCGCCCTGACGGTGGATCAGGTCGTGCGTTTTTTTCTCATTCTGAAACGCTTCGCGAGCGGGAAATGGATGGGGCTTTCTGTTTAGCGGGCGAACGCGAGGATCATGAAAAGGAAAGCGGCGTTTACCGCGGCGAGCGCGGCTTTTCCCCGGCGAAGGTGGGCGGGCGGGTACTCGTTGCGGTCGCAGGAGCGCTGCGCGATCCAAGCGAGGTCGTAAACGACGAGCGAAAGCGCGAAGTAAGCGACCATCAGGAATTCATCAGAAATAACCTTAATCGCGCCCAGTAGGGCGCCCGCGAGAAGTCCCGCCGCGAAGGCGTACAGCACGACGCTGAGCCTGCGCGAAAGTCGAACCGCGTCGACGCGCGCGCGGCGTTCCGCGCGCATCCGCGAGAGGCCCGCGAAAAAAAACCAACCGCGGGCGCGAAGCTGCACGATTATCGCGGAAACGAGCGCCATGAGGCCGAGCGCCGTCCCGGTAAGCAATAACACCATACCGTCGTTATAGCCCGACCCCGGATTGGCCGTCAACCGGCGAACAATCCGCCGATCTCCTCGCGGTAAATGTCGTTAATCCGGTGCCGCATCATTTCCTGCTTGCCGGACAGCTCCTTTCCCACCTGGAAAGACTCGGGCAAAAGGGTGAAGCGCGCGACGAACTCAAAGGGGCGAAAGCCCGCTTGGCGGTTCACGCGCGCGTCGATCTCGGTCCGGAACAGCTGAACGATTTCGGGGTCCTCAAGCAGGGCTTGATAGTCGTCGCGCTGAAGGTCGCGCTCGGCGGCGTAGGCGAGCACCGCGTCGCGGCTCGGGACGATGAGGGCGGCGAGGTACTTTTTATCCTGCCCGAGAACGATCACCGACTCGACCATGGAGAACGACTTAATCGCGCGCTCGATCGGGGCGGGCTCCACGTTCTCGCCTCCGAGAAGGACGATCGTGTCCTTCGCGCGGCCGGTGATCTTGATGTCCCCGTCCCACGACATCATCACGAGGTCGCCGGTGTTGAACCAGCCGTCCGCGTCGATGACGCGCGCGGTGAGGTCGGGCCGCTTGAAGTAGCCGTTCATCACCTGCCCGCCGCGCACGACGAGCACGCCGATTTTTCCCGGGGGAAGCCGTTCGGGTATGCGCCAGGAGCCGCGCACGGGGTCGGTTTCGAGAGCGCCCGCGGGCCGAGGCTCGATCGCGCCGCCCGCGCTTTCTATCGCGACGGAAAGCGCTTCCGCGTCGACGACGCGCACCTCGGTGTCGGCGAACGCGACGCCGATACAGCCCGGTTTCGGGTGCCATTGATCGCGCAGGGACAAAAGCGGCGCGGTCTCGGTGATGCCGTATCCCTCGATCATCGTGATGCCGATCGCGCGGTAAAAAGCGTCAACCTCGCTTTGCAGGGCGCCGCCGCCCGAAATGCAGCTCCGCACGCGGCCGCCGAGCTTCATCCGTATTTTGCGGAACACGAGAAGGTCGCCGAGCGCGCGCAGGGGGCTCAACAGGGCGAACGGGACCGCGCCGGCGAGGGCGTCAAGCAAGCGCACGCGCTTCGTGAAGCGCGGCACGCGGCCGAGCATGAGGTCGCGCGCGTCGGCATAGCGCTTCCCGACGCCGACGAAAAAGTCAAAAAGGGCTTTTTTCGCCCCGCCCTCTTTTTTCACCGCGCGGAAAATTCCCGCGGCGAGCGCCTCCCATAGGCGCGGCACGCCGGGGATTAACTGCGGCCTGATTTTCGCGAGGTCGGGCAGCATGACCGACGCGATGGGTTTGGAATATGCGATGCCGCTCGCGCGCTCGATCGCGATGTACTGCATGAGCCGCTCGAAACTGTGCCATACGGGCAGGACCGAAAGCCACATATCGCCGCTTTCGCCGTATAGGACGCTCGGCGTCCGCTCGAGCTGCCAGGCGTAGTTCGCGTGCGTGAGGATGACGCCTTTCGGGTCGCCGGTCGTTCCCGAGGTGAAAATGAGCGTGGCGATTTCGCTCCCGACGCCGCGTTCGAGCTCCGCCTCAAGGAGGGCGGTCTTAGACGCGTCGGAGGCGCGCGCGGCGGATCCTTCCGCGAGCAGGGCCGAGAATGGGCTGAGCGCGACCCCCCGGTCCCGCGCAAAAGCGAAATCTTCCTCGGTCGGCTCGTTGAACATAACGAGCCGCTCGAGCAGGGGAAGGCTGTCCCGCTCTTTCAGGATTTTAGCGAGTTGGCTTTTGTTCTCGACGAAAGCGAGCCGACAGTCCGTCGACGAGAGGATGAACGCGATTTCGCGTTCCATGGAGTCGCAGCCGCGCGGAACGTCCGCCGCGCCGAGGCATTGCACCGCAAGGTCGGAAATGAGCCATTCGCGGCGGTTGTCGGAAATGAGGCCGACGTGATCGCCGCGCTGAACGCCGATTTCGCGGAGGGACTCGGCGAGATCGAGCATATCGGCGTATAGCTGCGCGTACGTTCTATACGCGAACTCCCCCGACGCGGTTTTATACGCCTGCGCGACGACGTCGGGATTCGCCTCCATGCGCGATTTAAAAATTTTGGGAACGGTTACCGGAATGGCCATGAAATCCTCCATCACTAATACATAAATGCGTTTTTTGTCGTAATGTCAATAAGATTGTACCGGAGACGGGCTTTCATTGACAGCGGACGCGCTATTCTCCCATTATGGTAGCATGGCTTCGCGTTCATGGACAGGAAAAGCGCTCGTCGTATCGCTGACGACTTTCGGCGAAGGCCACCGGGAAGCCCTCCTTTTAACCGAAGAGCGGGGACTCGTGCGCGCGGCGGTATTCGGCGGCGCGAAAAGCAAGCTCAAATCCCTCGTTTCGCCCTGGCACTCGGGAAACGTCTGGATTTATACCGATCCGGTTAAAAAAACGTCAAAAATAACGGATTTCGAGGTCCTTTCGTACCGACCGGGACTCCGGGAAAACCTCACGCGCTCGTGGTGCGCCTCCGTGTGCGCGGAAATCGTCGCGCGGAGCCACGGCTCCGCCGATTGGCGACTCGTCAACGGCTTCCTCGAAGGGATCGCCGTATCGGACGAAACTGAGTGCCGTTACGCCCTTCTGCGTTTTTTTTGGAGACTGCTCGTCTCCTCGGGCGTCGCCCCGGATTTAAGCTACTGCCCGCGCTGCAGCCGCGCGTATGAAGGCGAAAACGAGTTGGGCTTCCGCGCGGAGCGAGGCCCCGAAGGTGGCCAAAACGAGCCGAATGAGATACTATACTATTCGCCGTTAGATGAGGCATTTTTGTGCGAATCGTGCGCGCGCGTCGACGAGCGGCGTTTTCCCCTATCCGAAAGCTCCGCGCGCTGGCTCACCGCGGTCGCCGAGCGACGCCCGTCCCAATCGCGATCCCAGCGGCCGAGCGGTCCAGAATTCGCCGAAATCCGGCAACTGTTATTTTTTCTCGTTTCGAGGTTGATCGACGGTCCGCTCAAGAGCCTCCAGACCGCCGACGGAATCCTGTAATTAAGGAGCGTAGTATGCGCGCAGTCGATATTATCATGAAAAAACGCGGCGGGCCCGGCCGACCGAACGGAAGCGAGCTTTCGAGGGAAGAAATCGAATTCCTCATCGGCGGATACGTGAAGGGAGAAATCCCCGAGTATCAAGTCTCAAGCTGGCTTATGGCGGTTTTTTTTAACGGGATGACCTTCGCCGAAACCGGCGTCCTCACCGACGTCATGCTGAAGTCCGGCGGCGTCATCGACCTTTCGGGCATCGCCGGCCCCTTCGTGGACAAGCATTCGACCGGCGGCGTCGGGGACAAAATATCCCTGCCGCTCGCGCCGATCGTCGCGGCCCTGGGCGTAAAAGACCCGATGATGAGCGGCCGCGCGCTCGGCCATACCGGCGGCACGCTCGACAAGCTCGAGTCGATCACCGGCTACCGGACCGGCCTTTCCGTCCCCGAATTCCGCGACTTCATCCAGAAAACCGGCTTCGCCATGACCGGCCAAACGAAGGAAATCGTTCCGGCGGACCGGCTCCTCTACGCCCTCCGGGACGTGACCGGAACGGTCGAGTCGGTACCGCTCATCACGGCGAGCATCCTCTCGAAAAAAGTCGCCGAAGGCGCGGATTCACTCGTTTTTGACGTAAAATGCGGGACGGGCGCCTTCATGAAAAATATCGACGACGCGAAACGCCTCGCCGAAAGCCTCGTCGGAACCGGACAGGCGATGGGCAAGAAAGTCGTCGCACTCATTACCGACATGAACGAGCCGCTCGGCGACACCGTGGGAAACTTCCTCGAAATCGAGGAAACGATGGATATCCTCGAGGGCAAGGGCCCAGCCGACGTGACCGAACTCACCCTCGCTATCGCCGCCTGGATGGCCGTACTCGGCGAACGCGCGAAAACCGTCGCCGAGGGCCGATCCTTGGCCGAAAAAGCCGTCGCCTCGGGCCGCGCGATGGAATTGTTCCTCGAGAACGTCGCGCTCCAGGGAGGCGACGCGAAAAAACTCCTTGCCGACCGCGGCAAGCGGCGGAGCGCCCATCGCGCGGAATTCCGCGCGGCGAGCGACGGCTATATCGCGTCGATCGAGGCGTTCAAGACCGGCCTCGCCGGCGTCTACCTCGGCGTCGGGCGCAACCGAACGGAAGAGGCGGTCTGCCCCGAGGCGGGCATGATTCTCCATAAACATAAGGGCGACGCGGTGAAAAAAGGCGACCTCATCATGGAAGTGTACGGAAAAGACGAGGCAAGCCTCGAGCCGGCCCTCAAACTCATCGGAGAGGCGGTTTCCTACGCAAGCGAGCGCCCGGCCGCGGGTAAACTCATCCTGGGGGAAATTACCGCCGTATGATCTGGAACAAGAAAAACGTCGGCCGCGAGCTCATTCACGAACTCACCGCGCGCTACGGCTGCGACTCTCTCACCGCGTCAATTCTCGCCCGGCGCAATGTCCTCGAAGGACCGGATCTCCTTTTTTACCTTGAGGACGATCTGCGCTATCTTCACAACCCCTTCCTCTTTTCGGCGATGGAAGACGCGGTCGACCGCGTGCTCGACGCCCGGGAAGAAGGCGAAAAAGTCCTCATTTTCGGGGATCGGGACGTCGACGGCATCACCAGCACGACGATTCTCTATCAGGCGCTCACCGACCTCGGTCTCGACGTCGCGTGGAAAGTGCCGACGGGGAACGACCCGTACGGGCTTACGGTCGAGGCGGTCGAGGAACACGCGAAAAATTTCGGCTCGCTCATCATCACCGTGGACTGCGGCATCTCCTGCGTCCCGGAAATCGCCCGCGCCGCGGAGCTCGGCATCGACGTCATCGTGCTCGATCACCATAATCCGCAGGACGAGCTACCGCAGGCCGTCGCCGTCATCAACCCGAAAATCGAGGGCTCGGGCTACCCGTTCCGCGACCTCGCCGGTTGCGCCGTCGCCTGGAAATTCGTCACGGCGCTCCGCTTCGCGCAGACGGAGCTCTATAAGCAGCCGATATGCCTCCTGAACGTGCGCCCGGCGAACGAGGCGTTCGTCGTCGAGGCCGTTAAAGTCATCAACATGACGCCGATCGACCGCATCGCCGAGACTATCATACCCGGCATGGTGAAAATTTCGCAGACGCGGCTCGAACCCTTCCTCCGGGGACAGCAAATTTTCGTGTGGGACGCCGAAATGCAGAAAGTCCAGTTAGCCCGCATTTTCGGCAAGGGCGTCGAATTCAATTTCCTCGACATCGCGCCCGAAGTCGAGAAAGTGATCCCGGCCGTTCGGGGCATGAGCCTTTTGCGGCTCAAGGACCTTTCGCGCATCGCGAAATACTCCGACGCGCCCGTGAGTGAGCTCGACGGGTTCCTCAATATTTTCGTCACCTTCGTGCAAAAGCGGAACGCGATATTCGGCGAGCGGGAGTCGTCCGAGCTCGAGCTCGTCGCCCTCGGCACCCTCGCCGACCTCATGCCGCTCCAAAACGAAAACCGCATCCTCGTCAGGCGGGGACTCGCCGCGATCAACGATAAGCCGCGCGCCGGCCTCGCGGAACTGCTCGCCCGGCAGGGCCTCGTCGGGCGCAAAATCGGCACCACCGACCTCGCCTGGCAAATATCGCCGGCGATTAACGCGACCGGCCGCATGGGCAAGCCCGAGACGGCGGTCAGGCTTTTAATCACGGACGACCAAGCCGAGCGGGATCGCCTCGTCGGCGAAATAATCCAAATGAACGACGACCGCAAGCAGCTCGGCTCGGACGGATGGACCGTGGTCGAGCCGATCGCCCGCGAGAGCCTCGCCCGCTACCACGAGAAAATCACGGTCGCCGCGAGCGAGGAAATCCATCGCGGCGTCACCGGCATCATGGCGAACCGGCTCGCGGGCTGCTTTCACGTTCCCGCCATCGTCATCTGCTTTATGGAAGATGGTACCGCCGTCGGCTCCATGCGCTCGGCGCGGGGACTCAACCTCGACTGTCTCCTTGAGCCGTGCGCGGACATTTTCCTCGATCACGGCGGGCACGCGTTCGCCGCGGGCTTCAGCCTTAAGCGCGAGCGGCTCGCCGAATTTCTTTCCCGCATTGAGCGGCTTTCGGAGGACTTAAGCATTCCCGATTCCGCCGAGGAAGGAGAGGTCGACGTCGACGCGGAAATCCCCCACGAATATCTTTCGCCCGCCCTCCTCGAGGTTACCGACCGGTTCGAGCCGTACGGCGAGGGGAACGATCCGCTCGTTTTCATGGCGAAAAAAGTCAAGATCATGGGCGCGAACATCATGGGGAAAACCGAGAAGCAACACCTCAAGCTGACGTTCGACTGCGGCAAGTATAAATGGCCGGCCATTTTCTGGCAGGCGGCCGAACGGCTTGACCGCGATTTTTCCGTCGGCGACGACGTGGACGCCGTCTTTCAGGTTAACCGGAACACGTTCAAAGGAACTGAAACCCCGCAAATGATCCTGCAAGACGTGCGGAAGACCGTCGCGCAGGGCTCGGCGTGAGGCAATTCGCCCGAGGCGTATGCGCGCGCGCGGACTCTCAAGGCGCGCGGGTAAGGCGATCTTCGACCGATCTCGCGCGGTTCGCGGCGAAAAATCCCAAAGGGGTCCGGCGCGCGACGAGGTTTGCCGGCGCGTTGGCGGCGGCGTTTCTGATTGTCGGAACCGTCGCGTATGCTCAGGAATCGGGAACCTCCGCCGCGCGAGACGCTACGACCGAACGCGTTTTCTCCCTGCCGGGGAGCGCCTTTCCCGGCGACTGCTCCCCCGTATTATTTTTCGCGGACGCAGACACCTACCTTTCCGACGGCGAGGCGCGTATCGTCGCCTCAGACGGGACCATTGTCGCGAAAGCGGCCGCCTTTTCGCTCGGGACGGCTCGATCTTCCCGCGAAATCATGATCGCCGCCTATCCGCCCCGCGCGGGTTTCGCGGTATTCATCGAAAAAAAACCGACGCTCGTCGCCTTGCTCGCCCTCCCCTCTTGGGCGAAGCCGGGGGACTATGATCTTCGCGCGTCGTGCCGGGCGAGTCGATTCCCTTCCGGTCCCGCGCGCGAAATCGCGGGCGAGCGGAGCTTCACCGTCGAGAAAAAAAAATTCCCGTCGGAAACGGTGCGGCTCAACGCCGCGAACGCCGCGATCAAAACCGATGACAGCGATGAGCGGAAAGCGCAAATAGCGCGACTTAACGATATGCTGCTTAATTACGACGACGCGGCCCCACGCTTTCGCGGACCCTTCGCCCAGCCCGTGGCGACAAAGCGCCGAACATCCGCGTACGCCCATCGCCGCGTCTATCGCTATCCCAATCGATCCTCGACGACCGAAGTGCACGCCGGCATCGATTTCGGCGTTCCCGTCGGTACGCCCGTGCGGGCGGCGGGGGACGGACTCGTCGTCATGGCCGAAAGGCGCATATCGACGGGGTGGACCGTCGCGCTGGAACATGAGCCGGGAGTGTACAGCCTGTATTATCACTTAAGCGAAATTCTCGTCACGGCCGGAGACCGCGTCGAAACGGGACAAGTCATGGCAAAATCGGGAAACACGGGGTTTTCGACCGGGCCGCATCTCCATTGGGAATTCCGCGTGAACGGCGTGGCGGTCTCGCCCGATTGGTTTACGCAAAACGAAATCTGGTAGTCTGAAATACGCGCGTTAATACCTTTTAGGCGAATATAAGCGCGAGACCGCACATCGCGACGCAGGCGCCGACGATTTCCGCCGGGGCGACTTTCCGTTTTTGCAGGAAAATAGCCGGTAGGATGATTAATACGGGAGTCAGGGAACTCAGGGTCGAGACGACGCCCGCGTCGGCGTGCTGGATCGCGTAGAGAAGCATGCCCACGCCGAGAAACGGCCCAAACACGCCGCCGAGCGCGATGAGTCCGAGCCCGTTTTTCGGGTGAAAGGCGACCGCCGTGATTTCTTTCGTCTTGCGGGTCACGACGGCGAAAAGGATGAAACCGACGAGAGCGCTCATGATGCGCAGCTGCGTCGCCGAAACGGAATCGATTCCCGCCGCCCCCGACTTCGTCAACAACGTCGCGGCCGCCGTTCCCACCGAGGCGATGAGGCTGTAGGCGACGCCCTTTCGATATCGCATCGTCTCCGTCAGCGCAGAGACCGCCCCGACGCGCGCGACGCAGTCATTTTGGGCCTGCGCCGCCGCGGCGCCCCCCGTTGCTGAGTCGTCTCGCTTTTTTTTCCGCTCGGTTCCCCGAAACGAAACCGTCACGACGATGCCGGCCGCGCAAACGGCCATACCGATGAAGGCGCGCGGCCCGGGAATCGCGCCCCAAAACGCCCAGGAGCCCAGAACCGTCAGCGGGACGGAAAGGGAAGAAAGCAACAGCGCTATGCGGGAGCCGATAAGGGCGTACGCGTGAAATAAAAAATAATCGGTGATAACGAAGCCGACGAAACCGGACGCGCAGAGGAAAACGATCGCGTGAGGGGGTAAGTCGGTCGGGAAAAAACTCCCGTGGAGGATGAAGGAGAAGAGGGCCAAATACACGGCGGCGAAGGCGACTTTCAGCGTATTCACCGCCATAACGCCGACGCGGCACACCGATTTTTCCATCATGATCGCGCCGACCGTCCACGATACGGCGGTACCGAACGCCGCAAGCTCACCTATACGAGCAATCATCCTTGAGCCCTCCCCCCGCGAAAGCGAAAGCCTAGCACAAGTGAGCGTTTCTTGTCACGAGTCGCGAATCCGCGAGGATTGACGAAGAATGGGCCTTTTTGCTACAATGATAGAATACTGACGGTCGGACCGAGGGGAGGTGAACTAAACATGGCTCATATCGTTGTAGACGATTCCGAAAACCTCGAAAAAGCGATCAAGCGCTTTAAGCGTATGGTCGAAAAAGAAGGCATTATTCGCGAGTGGAAAAAGCGCGAATATTACGAGAAGCCTTCCACGATCCTCAACCGGAAAAACAAGGCGCTTCGCCGCAAACTCCTGAAAAAAAGCAGGAATCCTAAGGATCATAAGAACTTCTAAGGTTCGAAAAGAGCGCCCATCGGGGCGCTTTTTTTTATCGTGCACGCCGTTTCTCGCTCGAAACGTCTCTGTGTTGACCTTTTAAAAGAACACCTCTATTATTGAGAGCAGTATGGGATATGCCACGAGCCAGCAACTCTCACGATACTTTGAATTGTATCAAACCATAGACGTAACCTTCACGAAAGAAGTCATTAAGACGACTGCGCTCTTACCTCAACAAGTCTATATTAAAGCGCTTGGCGGCCAATGGCCGTGCGTCATTAACTCCACGTCAATGTCGGGCGCGAAAATTATCGCGGGGCTTAAAAGCGGCATTTACGAGAAAATCCAACAAGGCATCAACTCCGTCAGCCTACGGTTTTCCTTTCTCGATCAAGAAAAAAACGAGCCGCTCTCCTTTTTCGTTTCCTCCAAAGTGCTCGGTTCCGCGCCCTACGCCGGCTCTCCGGATCTCGTCATCATCAGTCTCGCGTTTACCCAGCGAGCACCGGACGACCTCATTGAGAAACTGGGGGCCCTTCTTGAGGCGAACATCAATTCGGCGAAACGCCGGGAAGATCGCATCACCGTCAATCAGGACGCCATGCGAAAGCTCGGGATCATGCAGAAAGAGACGCTCGTCTTCATTCAGGGCATTCCCCGCCGCTGTATCCTCCGCGACCTCTCGTTTTCCGGGGCGAAAGTCATTATGGTCGGCATCGCGCATTTCCTCCTCGACAAGGACGTAGTCCTCCGCATCGATCTCGACGAGCCGAGACTCGCGCTCGGCCTCAAGGGGAAAATCGTGCGAACGGAAGGCGTCGAAAACCGAAAGGATCTCGTAGCGGTCGCGATAAACTATAACGATACCGAAGTCCCCATGGCCTATAAGATGCACATTAATAATTATCTGAAGCTGCAGCGTAAGACCGTCGACGACGACGGGCCGGACGTCGCGCCTGCGACAGCGACGCCATCGGCGACAGCGCCGGCGGGAAAAACCGCTCCCGCAGCCCCTCAGGCAAGCGCCGCGGACGATCCCGCGAAGGCAGACACCGCGTCGCCCAAGACCGGCACCGCGTAGCCGCCCCCGACGATTCGCGCTAACGCGCGACCCCTTACCGGAAAAACGAACGCCGCCCGGCATCTGCGCCGCCCGGCCCATAACCCATACGGAGAAACAGTATGTCCCAAGCCCTCGATTCAGTCGTCTTCATTACCCTTCCCGACGGTCACGCCATCGCGAGTAAATTCCCGGGCTTTGACCCGTCGATTCCCCTCCCCGTACAGCTGAGCGCGCCGGGCGAGCGGTTTAATCCGGGTGAACTCGCCCCGGAACGGATACTCGCCGGCATTCTCGCCATCTTTGCCTGGGACCAGGGAAACGCCCACCTCGACTACTATCGGTCGATCATAAACTCCGCGCATCCTGGGCTGCGAGAGGAAATGACCGAGGCGGCTATCCTCAAGATTAAAAACGGCGACTATGATCTTGGGGAGGAAATTTTCCGCTCTCTGCGCGGGCTCGACCCGAACGACCGCCAAACAATCCTCAATCTCGCCCTCTTAATGGACGAACGCGCCGACTCCCTGCGACGGTCGGGTTTGGATGACGACGCCGAGGCCTTTGACGCCGAGGCCTTCAATTATTACCGCGTGGCGATCGCCGCCGAGCCGCCGCTCCCGGACGCGTTCTTCAACGCCGGCTTCTTCTATATGAAGCAAAAAAATTACCGAAAGGCGCGCGAAGCCCTGGAAACGTACCTCAAAATCGAGACGGCTGCCACGGAAACGGCGAACTTCCGCAAGGAAAAAGCGCAGGAAATCGTGGACGAGATCTCCGGACGCGACCTTGACGACGATTTATTCAAGGAAGCCTACGATTACGTCATGCTCGGGGAGGAAGAAAAGGCCCTCGAATCCATCCGCCTCTTCATGGAGCACCACCCGAAGGTGTGGAACGCCTGGTTTATTCTCGGCTGGGCGCTCCGCCGCCTCGAGCGATGGGAAGACGCGCGCGCGGCCTTCGTGCAGGCGCTCGAGCTCGGAAAGGAACCCGATTCCGGCATCGAGACCGGCTATGCCGATATTTGCAACGAGCTTTCGATTTGCATGATGGAACTCGGGGACTTAAACGCGGGCCGTGATTGGCTCGTCGAGGCGCTGTCGACCGAGCCGGAGAACACGAAAGTCATCGCCAACCTCGGCACGCTCGCGCTTCGGCAGGGTAACCGCGAGGAGGCGGCCGGCTATTTCCGCACGGTGCTCGAAATAGACCCGCGCGACCGCATGGCCGGGGAAATGCTCAAGCAGCTGGAAGCGTAAGCCGCCGTCTCTTCGCGCGACGGCCGGTGGAGGCGACTATTTATCCTTTGCCGCGACGGCCGCGAGCGACTCGGGCGAAAGCGAATCGCCGACGGCGACTCCGGCGCGCGAAAACCAGCCTTGCGGAACCTCGAGGGCGTAGCGAACCGAATGAACGCTCGACACGGTAGCGAGGCTGAGCGGCGCCATGTCGTAAATTTCCCGAATGACGCCGGCCGAATCGATATAGGCGATCGAAAGCGGCGTCGGGGTATTTTTCATCCAAAAATGCAATTGCTGATCCTGCGCAAAAACGAAAATCATGCCCGTCCCGTCGGGAATGCGCGTTCGTTCCATATACCCGCGCTGCTGCTCTTTCGGCGTGCGGGCGATCTCCGCGACGACGGTCGCGGGCGCCGCGCCCGAGGCCGTTATGATTGAAAGCGTCGTTTTGTCCAAGGCGCACGCGGCCAGCGAAAAGGAGAAGAAACCGAGGGCGGCAAGGCCCGCGCGGCGTAAGCTAAAAACCATTGATAAAATCCTCGCGACCGACGTCGGAAGCGGCTTTCGCCGTCGTGTCCGCGTCGAGCAGTTTCTTAAACGTTTCGGCGTCCGTGTACTTCACCGTCAGCGGCCGCTCAAGGCTCATCGTCGTCTTATCATCAGTCCAGACGGCCTTACGGGGATCGAGAGAGGTCGGCTCGCCGTATTTTTCCACAAAGTGCGTATAAAGAGAATAATAATCGACTTTTTCTGAATCGAGGCTAAGCGTCATGATATAGAGCTTATCCTCGTAAAACTGAAACCACGCGCGTTTCACGAAGGAGCCGCCGGCCGTCTCGATGAGCGTGCGATTTTCGCCGGGCAAGAGGGACACGTCCCGCTCGCCCCGATAGCCGAAAAGCGGGTCGCCGAGCAACTGCCCTTTCACCGCGTCCATGCCGGAACCGAGCGCGATCGATCGGTATTCGGAGGGGATCGACGGTCCTTCGGGCTTAGACTGTGCGTCGGCGGTCGCGGGCGTGACCGGCGACGAAGGCGCGGTCGTCGCGTTTTTTTGTGCCGTCGAGGGCTTCGCGGGCGAAGCGCCCGTTTGGGCCGCCGCGCCGAAAACGCAGGCGGCGGAGACGAATAAAACGCAAATAACGCGTAATGCAAACATACGATTATTTTCGGTAAAAGAGGGAAAAAGCTTGATCTCCCGTCGGCGCAAGAACGGCCGCGCGCGGCTTACCACAGCACGGTACTGCTCGTCGACGGCGTCTTGTTCTCGTTACGGGAACGCTCAAGGTCGAGGAGCTTCTTGCGGTACGCGCTTTGCTTCCCGATCTCGGTGACGTCGGTGACGGCGATATTGTTGTCGACGAGCTTGATGAACGGCTCATGGAGAAAATCCGTCATGATACGGTTCGAGCTTTCTTTCGGGAGCGCACACATATTGGCGAGTTCCGTCGGGCCGAAATCGAACGTATAGGCGCGCGGGGTTTGGAGCGGGATTTTGAGCTTTTCGCATTGAATCCCGAGCATATCGTAGAGGCGGCCGATCGGGTCATTAATGAGCGTGTTCGCGAGCTGCTTGTACATGAGCCAAATGCGGTCGGCGAGCGTCGTCGTCAATCGCGCGATCAGTTGGGGTTGAGTGGAAACCATCTGATTAAAGTTTTGGCGGTTTACCGCGAGGAGCTGGCAACCGTCGAGGGCGATCGCGCTCGCGGAACGGGGCTTATTCTCAAGCAGGGCCATTTCGCCGAACATGTCGCCCGCCTTCAGCACGGCGAGCAAAACCTCGTTATTATCGACGATTTTCGTTATTTTGACCTGGCCTTTCTGGATGATATAGAGTTCGGCCCCGGGCTGGCACTCGCAAAACACCATTGATTCGACCGGATATACCCGCGACATTTCGCCCGACTTCGGCTCAAGAAGGTCGGAACTCGCGCTGATGCCCATGGCCTTAATCGCCATAAATCGTTCGCGCGCGTCGGCGGCGTACGGGCCGTTCGGGGCGTTTTTCATGTAATGGTAATACGCGTAGAGCGCGAGGTTGTATTTCGACAAGCGCGCGTAGTAGTCACCGATCGAGAAAAGATGGGTGATATCGCTTTCGACGTTCTTTTTGAGCGTGATGCGGGTGAGCGCCTCGTCCAAATACCGCATTTTTTTCGTGAACGAGTAAATGATTTTCATCGCGACGGGGGTGTTTTTTTCGATTAGTTCGGAGTATTGGTCGCGTCGGACGGAAATAAGCGTGACGTCGGTCATCGCGATCGCGGTCTCGATTTGGCTATGGCCGGACATGCTGGAAACGACGCCGATAAAGTCGCCGGGCCCGAGCACGTTTCCGCCCTCTTCCGCGACGACTTCGGTTTCCTTGGCTATTTGAACTTTGCCGCCCTGCACGATATAGAAGCGATCCGACTCAGCCTTGCCTTCGACGAGGATATAAGACCCTTTTCTAAAATTGACAAACGCTAGTTGTAACAAATCGTACCACCCGTTAAATCAGTATAGATTCGAGTGTTTTCCTTGTCAATTAAAAGTCCGAGAGGGAAAACACCCATATATTACGCTCTATCAACGCCTTTCGGCCCGCGACTCGAACCGTAACGCGGCTCGCGACTCGGTTCGTGCCCCCGATCAAGGGACGGCAAAATACTCTCCTAAAACATCGACCTTTTTGGCCAAAAGTTAAGCCTTCTCCGAGGGCAGATTCGTCATTCGCCGGCGGCGTCGGTTGACCAATCCCCGGCGAAAATGACCTCGCATTCCATCGAAAACCCCGTCGCCTCGAACACGCGTTTTTTGACCGCGGCGACGAGGGCGCGCACGTCGGCGGCGCGAGCCGAACCGGCGTTGATCACGAAATTTCCATGCCAGGGAGCCACTTGCGCGTCCCCGATCCGGAAGCCGCGCAAGCCCGCCTCATCGATGAGTTTTCCCGACGGTTTGCCGAAGGACCGATCATTTTTGAACATACTGCCGCCCGAGGGAAAACGGAAATGCCCTTTTTCTTCCCGATCGCGCGCGTAGCCGGTCATTTCGGCGCGAATCGACGCCTCGTTTCCCGAAGAGAGCGCGAACGTCGCCGCAAGCACGACCGTCGATCCTGGACCCAAAATGAGGGGATCGATACCCGTTCGTGCCTGAAAAGGCGAGACTTTATAGCCCCATTCGGCGGAATCGAACTTTTTCTCGACGATTTGAAAACCGTTCGCGCTCACGCTCAAAACTTTCGCGAACCGAAAAACGTCGGAAACCGATCGTTCATAGCAGCGCGCGTTCATGAATACCGCGCCGCCGACCGTGCCGGGAAGCCCGGCAAACCGCTCAACGCCCGAAAGCGACTCCGACGCGCACCATTCCGTCAAATCGACCATGGAAGCGCCCGCTTCAGCGCGGACGAGAACCCTACCGGCCTCGGAGCCCTCGTTCGGGGCGGCGGCATCGCAAGGAAGGCGCGAAATAGCCGTAAAAGCGGCGAGGGAAATGACGGCGCCGCGAATTCCCTTATCCGAAACGAGGAGATTCGAGCCGCCGCCGATTAAGGAAACGGGAACGCCCCCGTCAAAAAAAAGGCGCAAACATGCCGCAAGTTCGGCAAAATTTGCCGGAGCTACGATAAAATCCGCCGGTCCGCCGATCTTAAACGTGGTATGGGCCGACATTGGCTCGTCAAATCGAGCCGTTTCGGCTAGTTTTGGGAAAAGTTCGGTTATATTGCTATTTTCCCACAATTTCCGTACAGTACACATGCTATCGGGAGTATATCGCACCGAATACGAAAAATCGACACCGGCCACCGCACTGGCCGCCGACGGCATTATGCAAGGGAGGATATGGCCATGGCGCTCGAACTTTACAATACGATGGGGCGAACCTTACAGGAATTTCAGCCGATCGTTCCCGGGAAAGTGGGCTTTTATGGCTGCGGCCCTACCGTCTATAACTTTGCCCACCTCGGCAATATGCGCGCCTACGTTTTCCAGGACATTCTCAAACGCTCGCTCCGGTTTCTCGGCTACGAAGTAACGCACGTGATGAATATAACCGATATCGGCCATCTTTCCGGCGACGCGGACGACGGCGAGGATAAGATGGTGCGCACGGCGAACGAGCGCGGCACGACAGTCCTTGAAATCGCGAAATTTTACACGGACGCGTTTTTCGCCGACACGGACCGGCTCAATATCGAGCGGCCTTCTATCGTCTGTAAGGCGACCGAGCACGTAGAAGAAATGATCGAGCTGAACCGAAGGCTCGAGGAACGCGGACACACCTACATGGCCGGCGGAAATCTCTATTTCGACATCTCTACTTTCCCCGATTACGGGAAGCTCGCCCTCCTCAACCTCGACGAGCTGAAGGCCGGCGCGCGCATCGACGTGGACGAGAACAAACGAAATCCCTACGATTTTGTTTTGTGGTTCACCAAGAGCAAATTCGAAAATCAGGCGCTCACCTGGGATTCGCCCTGGGGACGCGGATACCCGGGCTGGCACATCGAATGCTCCGCGATGAGCATGAAGTATCTCGGCGAGCACTTCGACATCCACACCGGCGGCATCGATCACATCCAAATTCACCACACGAACGAGATCGCCCAATCCGAGGGCGCGACCGGCACGAAATGGGTAAATTACTGGCTTCACAACGAATTTCTTGTCCTCGACAAGGGAAAAATGTCGAAATCGTCCGGTGGCTTTCTCACCCTGCAAACCATTATCGACAAGGGCTATTCGCCGCTCGATTACCGATTATTCCTCCTCGGCGCCCAATACCGCAGTCAAATCACTTTTTCGTGGGAATCGATGGAGAGCGCCAAAAACGCGCGGAAGAGTCTCCTCAAGGCGGTCAGCCGCATAGTCGCGTCCGTTGGCGACCGGGCGAAAAATTCACAGACGATGACGCACGAAGCGGCGTTACGCGCCCTCCCCGCCGACTCGTCGGCGAAACCGTATCTTGAACGGTTCAAGGCGGGGCTCGAAACGGACCTTAATACGCCCAAGGCGCTTTCCGAGCTCCAAGGACTCGTACGCGACGCTACCATTCCGGCGGAAGACGCCTATACGGCCCTCGTCGCCATGGATTCCGCGCTTGCGCTCAAGCTCGTCGAGGACGCGAAAGCGGCGACGGTAGCCGCCCCAGAGAGCGACCCGCGCATCGAGGCGCTCATCGCCGAGCGCGCGACCGCGAAAAAAGAGAAAAATTTCGCCAGAGCCGACGAAATTCGTAACCAATTGCGCAATGAAGGCGTTTTACTTGAAGACAACCCATCGGGTACGACATGGAAACGACTGAGCGGAACGGCTCCGGGGGGTTCGCTTGTTTGAACCCGTCATACTTCTCCGCGCGAATGACGACAAGGATTTCCGGACGATTTATACGGCGACCATGCCGATATTGTTTAGGATATCCTTGCGAATAACGCGCAACGAGGAAGCGGCCGAAGACCTCTGCCACGACGCCCTGATTAAAATGGGCGAGAAAGACATGCAGTTTCCCTCGGTCAACGACGCGAAATATTGGTTAATCCGCGTCGTGAAAAACGCATCGCTTAATTACGCGAAGCGAAAAACCCGGGAACGGCGCGCGTACGAACGCGCGCTCAAGGAAGACCGGCGAAGCGTCGACTCCGGCGAGACCACCCTGCTCAAACAGGACGCGGTCGCGCGGGTGCAGGACGCGCTCGATAAATTGCCCGAGAATTTGCGCACCGTGCTCCAGCTGAAGGAATACGGAGAGCTGAATTATAAGGAAATAGGCCGCGTGCTCGGCATCACCGAGGGAAACGTAAAAGTCCGGGTGTTCCGCGCGCGCGAGCAGTTGTCAAGGATTATAGGAGAGGACGATGTCTACATGCCCTGATTCTGACCTTTTTTCCGCGTATTTAGACGGCGAAATCCAATCGCCCTGGAAAGAAAAAATCGAGACCCACGTCGATTCCTGCCCCGTCTGCGGAAAAAAGACGGAAAAATACCGAAATCTCCGGGCTTTGATCGCCGCCGACCGCGATTCGGCGACGAAGATCGATCTTGACGCATCGTTCCAGCGCCTCTGCGCGAAGAAAAATTGCGTCGTCGCGACGATCGGAAGCGACGCCCGTTCGAAAATACCCGACTGGGTTCACGTTTCCGTGCGAATGCCGATTGCGGCTTTCGCCGCCGTCCTTTTGGCGGCGATTTTCCTTCCCGCGTGGCTCGTGCTCAAGACGTCCGGAAACCTTCGCGCGGCGAAAGAGGAATTTTCCATGATGCGGCAAGACGTCGCCTCGCTGAAAAAACTCGCCTCATCGACGCCGGTATACAGCCCGGACCTTTCCGTAGCCGCGTTGCCGGTGCGTTCGCTCGCGGAAGACACCGCCAACGCCTTCAGCACCGTGTCGTACGCCCGTCAATTCGCGCAAGACGATTCCATGTTCTCCGAGGGGGACATCATCATCATAAAAATGCCGAACTTAACCCGATTCAGCGAAGAAGATTTGTTCCAAGGCGAAAAAGAACCGCTTCTCAAGGCAGTTGGCTATTATCGATAATCCCGAGCCATGATCCGAAAATATTTTCTCCGCTTGATTCAGCGATCGGATTTTTTCCGCTTTCTCGCCATTCCGGTCGCTTTCGCCCTATTTCTCCTCGCGACGCTTTGCGTATCGCGCCTCGTGCACCGCAGGCCGACCGTCTCCGAGATTACCCCGCCCGTCGCCAGTCCCGGAGAGCTGATCCGCATCGAAGGCAGGCATTTTGGCGACGATCCGACGGACCGATGGTTAGAGATCGACGGCAATCGAATTTCCGCCAATGATTACGTTGAATGGACCGATACGTCCATCCTCGCGAGACTCCCCGAAACCGTGTCCGACGGGCTTCTCGTCGTGCGAACGCCGAACGGCGTGAGCAACCCGCGCGTATTCGCGAACCGGCGGGACATTCCCGTGCCGACCCGCGCGAACGCCATGGTGGGTTTGCCCGCGATCGAGAGTCTCGACTCCGGGACGGCGTCGATCGGTCAACCGCTCACCATACACGGCAAGAACTTCGGCATCGGACGGAACGCGTCGGAAGTGTGGTTTTCGTGGCGTCAATCATCCGGCATGCCGCTCGCGGTCACGGGACGCGCGGAAAACGAAAGCGTCGCGTGCTCGGAGCACGATTTCGATTACGAATATTGGAGCGATCAGGAAATCCGCGTGCGAATTCCCGACGGGGCGACGAGCGGTTTCGTGTTCGTGAAGACCGCGCGCGGCACGAGCAATCAAATGCCGATCACGATCCCGGAAACCGTCGGAACGAGGGCCTACGGCGAGAAAAAAACGTACGTCCTCTCGGTCGAGACCGACATTACCGGCGTCACGGCAAGCGAGGGGAATATGCTCTTCGTTCGCGTCCCGATTCCCGTCACGAGCCTGACGCAGCGCAACGTCGAAATATCCGCCTCGAACCCGGAACCCTACATGAGTTCGTACCAGGGCGCGATTTTACACCAGCTCGAAAACCTGAAAACGGGCAAAAACGAGCGCATCGCCCATAGTTTCCTTCTTTCAAAATACGCAATGACAATCTCAGTCACCCCGTCGGCGGTTAAGCCCTACGCAGATACCGGCTCGCCCCTCTATAAAACCTACACGGCGGCGGACCCCATCGTGCCGACGACGGATCCTTCGATAGTCCTCACCGCCTCCGAGATCGTCGGGAAAGAGAAAAACCCGTATCTCAAGGCGCAAAACGCCTACGCGTGGCTCCTTAAAAACGTGAAATACGCGAAAAACGACAATCCGAGCCGAAACGCCGAGGAATCGCTAAAAACTAAAACGGGCGACGCCTACGATATGGCCATTCTTTTCGCCGCGTTTTGCCGCGCCTCGGGCGTCCCCGCGATTCCCGTCGCGGGCATACTCGTTGACGCCGACCGAAATTCCCGCGTACATTGGTGGGCGGAATTCTACGTCGAGAATTTTGGGTGGATTCCGGTTGATCCGGGGCTCGCCGCGGAACGGGCGCTCGACGCGCCGCAATATTCCGCTCCGAGCCCGACGCCGGCCAATCCCACGGCGGCGAAAGCGTCGGTTCCCGATCCGCGATATTTCGGCAACCTCAGCGCGGGCCATATCGCGTTCTCGCGCGGATGGACCGAGGGGAAACCCATGACGCAAAAAGGCCGAATCGTGCGCAAGCCGCGCTTTTTCGCCTTTCAGCCGATATGGGAAGAATCCGGCGGCAATCTCGCCGAATACTCCTCGTACTGGGCCGATCCCAAAGTTACCGGCGTATATTAAACCGAACTGAACGCTCAAGGAGACTACCATGGTCACAGTCCTCTCGGTCGGAGGCTCTATCGTCGCGCCGGACAATCCCGACGCCGAATTCCTTACCGCCTTCGCCGCCCTCGTGCGCGCCTGGCTCGCCGAGGATAACGCGCGAAAGCTCATTCTCGTCGTCGGCGGCGGCGGCCCCGCCCGATCTTACCAAGGCGCGTACCGCAATATCGTCGGGGAAGCCGCGGACGAGCAGGCCGACTGGATCGGCATCATGGCGACGCGCCTGAACGCGCAGCTTTTGAAAGCCATATTCGCGGACATCTGTCCCTCGGACGTCGTGTACGACCCGACGAAAGTCGACGTATTCACCGGTCGCGTATTAGTCGCGGCGGGCTGGAAACCCGGCTTTTCCACCGATAACGACGCGGTATTGCTCGCCGAGCGCTTCAGCGCGAAAACCGTCATTAACCTCTCGAACATCGCGAAAGTCTATACCGACGACCCGCGCAAAAATCCCGAGGCGAAACCGATCGACGAAATCGGATGGAAAGAATTTCGCGCCATCGTCGGAGACGAATGGGTGCCGGGAAAAAACGTGCCGTTCGACCCGGTCGCGAGCATGCACGCGCAAAAAGCCGGGCTGACCGTCATTTGCGCGGCCGGCCGCGACATCGATAACCTCCGCGCGATCCTCGACGGAAAACCCTTTACCGGTACTACCATTCGCTAGAAAATGACAACGATCGTCATTCTCGCCCTCGGCGCGGCGCTGGCCGGCTTTATCGACTCCATAGCCGGAGGAGGCGGCCTCATTCAGTTGCCGCTTCTCCTTTCGGTTTTCCCCGCGGTTCCGGTTCCGCTCGTGCTCGGGACGAATAAGCTTTCGAGCATTTGCGGGACGGCCTCGGCGACCATTCGATACGGCAGGGCGATTCGGGGCGATCCGCTCGTGCTCGTTCCGGCGGCGACCTGCGCGCTCGCGGGAGCGGCCCTCGGCGCGGCGAGCGTTCATTTTTTGCCGACGGCGTTCATGAAGCCGATGGTGCTCATCCTCCTCGTTTGCGTCGGCGCTTACACGTTCTTGAAGCCGACGTTTGGGACCGAAGGGAGAAAGCCCCTCGTGCGGCGTTTCGTTCCCGGAGTATCGGCGATCATTGGGCTTGGGCTGGGTTTTTACGACGGCTTTTTCGGCCCGGGCACGGGTAGCTTTCTCATCGTGCTGTTCGTGCAGTTATTCGGCTACGGAATGCTCCGCGCGTCGGCCGCGGCAAAAGTGGTTAACCTCTCGACGAACCTCGCGGCCCTCGCGCTTTTCGCGCTCTCCGGTTCTGTTATGTGGAAAACGGGACTGATTATGGGCGTCGCGAATATGGCGGGCGCCCAAGCGGGCTCGTGGCTCTCGCTCAGGCGGGGAAACGGCTTCGTGCGCTGGATGCTTCTCTTCGCGGTCGCGGGACTGACGATAAAGCTCGGCATCGATATTTTTAAAGGATGACCGCGAGGGTCGTTTTCGTCTAATGCGTTTTTCCGCCGCGCGCCAGCCGCCGCCCCGAGGGCTTCCCTCCGCGTTCCGCGATGAAATCATCCGTAGAGGCGGGCGAGCAGGGCCGAAAGCTTCGCCCCGTATTGGGGGTCCGCGGCCCACGTTCCCGAAAGGCCCGCGACGAGCGGTGATTTTCCCTTTGGGTTGACGTAGCGATACCGCGGATCGACGGCCGTGCCGACGAGGGCTTCCGGGGAACCGTACGCCTTCAAGTGCTGAACGTGGGCGCGCACGCCGGTTCTCTCGTCGGGGAAACGATTTCCCGGCTGACCAGGGCCAATCGATCCGAGCCCGCAAAAGTTATTCATGTCTTCGGTCACGAGGCCGCCAAAGCGCAAAAATCCCGTTTCCAGGCACATTTGCATAAAAGCGACGTCGGGATTCACGCCCTCAAGGTTCGCTTCCTCCACGTAATACGCCGCCATGCGAGCGACTTTCGCGCGGTCTGCGGTCGGGTTATTTTCCAAAAAAAAAGCGATAAGCCGCCTTTCGCCCACTCCGCCCATTCCCATAATCGCGATCGGAGGGGCCATTTTCTCCCCGGAGGGTTTTTCCGCCGACGGGTTGTTTCCCGTCGTGGGAGCCGTGCGGCAGGAAAAGAAAGAGATCGCCATCAAGGCGATTCCCACGCAGGCGCGCGAGGCGAATAGCGCGCGGAATAATTTCGCAATGTGCATCATGACTTACTTGTCGGATTTTTCGGCCAAGAACCTAACGACTTGGCGAATAAAGTACGGACGGGGGATGTTGCGCGATGTTAGAGATCGAACGGCGAACGAAACCGGATATGAGAGAGCGGGTAAAACAAAAAGGCGCGCGAAGCCTGAGCGACTGCGAGCTGCTCGCCGTCGCGCTGCGCACGGGCACCAGGAACACGCCCGTCATGAGCCTTGCCCAACGCGTCGTGCGGGAGCTCGAAGAAGGACGGCCGGAAAGCGTTTTCGAGCGCCTCTGCGGCATCGACGGCATGGGAGAGGGAAAGGCGAGCGCCGTGATCGCCGCGCTCGAGATCGGCAGGAGGTTCAACGGAACGGCGCGGCAAAAAGTCAGTTGCGCGAAAGACGTCTTTCCCCTCATCGCTCATTTCGCCGACCGGAAACAAGAGCAATTCATCTGCGTCTCGCTGAACGGCGCGCACGAGGTTATCGGCATCAGAGTGGTGAGCGTCGGCACCGTAAATCGAACGCTCGTGCATCCTCGCGAAGTTTTCGCCGATCCCCTTGAAGATAGGGCGGCAGCGGTTATCGTATGCCATAACCATCCGTCGGGACAGCTTGAGCCTTCCGAAGAAGACCGTAATATCACGAAGCGGCTCGTGGAAGTCGGCGAGATACTCGGCATTCCCGTCCTCGATCACCTCATCTTGAGCCCGCACGGAGGTTATTACAGTTTCGTGGAATCGGGACAGGAACTATAAGCCCTAAACTACCGCCAATAGCCCGTCTTACCGATCGAAGGCCAGCGCAGTCACTTTTCTCACGATCGGCCCGGCGACGAGAAGTTGCCAGGCGAAAGCCATAGGCAGATTTAAACCGAAGGTTCTCAGCCATTTCAGGAGAAGATCGGTTCTGGGATCCTTAAAAAGCACGGTCGCGACGAAACTCATGAGAGGACACATGCAAAGAACCATCGCGATGGACATACCTAACGTCACCGCGATCGGCGAATGCGTCCCTGGGCGCACGAATCGAAAGGCGATGCGATGGGCAAGCGGTCCGCCGATGAATGCTTGAAGCGCCATGACGATAGCAGTGAGATAGAATATCTCAATCACCGAGATCCTGAACGCCTGAGCGGTGATGCCGCCTAACCGCAAAATAGAATTATACGTTTCCATGCCATACACCATCGTAACCGCCATGAAAAGACCAAAGAACGAATTCCGAACGAACAATCGAGTCATCATCCCCCCTTGCCGGTCGCGAAATTTCCGATAGGTGGTCTGAAAAAAAAAACGCGTGAACCCAAACCTGGATTTACGCGTTTTCGCCACTCGGCCTCGTAAAAATATTCCAAACGGGACATGCCTGTCAACCGCACGTTTCTTTCGCTGGTAATTGGGCGCCGGGAGGGGTATTCTCGAATGATGAAACCGCGAAATTGGGCTTTATGCGCGTCTTTTCTTCTATTCGCCGCGTTTTCGCTATTCGCCAAAACGATCGGAACGGGAACCATCAGCGTCACCTCGAGCGTCGTCGGTACGGAAATATTTCTCGACGGTATTTCCCTTGGGGCGGCGCCCGTCTCGCAAAGCGCGGTTCCCGTCGGCCTGCACCAAGTCGCTGCCGTTCGCGCGGGATACCGCGCGGAACGGCGCATCGTAACCATAACAGAAAGCGAAACCACGACCGTCCGCTTCGAACTCGCGGCGGCGAGCGGGACGCTTGAGATTCGTGGGCTTCCGCCGGAAACCCCGTGCGAGATTGAGGTCGCCGGGATTCGCGCCTCGGGGAACAGGATTATCCTGCCCGAAGGCGCGAGAACGGTACGGGTGCGGGTATTCGGGTACGAGGATAGCACTTTCATCGCGAGAATTACCGCCGATCGCGTGACCGAGGTCGAGGCGGAACTCACACCCGTCGGTTTCGCGGTCGAAAACCTGAAAGTTTCGAGAACGGCGTTCAACCCCGAAAATCCCGCGCCATACGGCTCGGTTAAATACCTTTTTTCGGCGAGCGCGCCGGGATCCGGAAAAATCACCGTTCTCGACGACCGGGGAAACGCGGTACGAACGATCGAGGTTGGTCCCTTCGCCGAGCGACGGCAAGCGGTTGATTGGGACGGTCGCGACGACCGGGGAGATCCCGTTCCCGAGGGAACCTACCGCGCGCGCCTCGACGCGGTTGGAAGGGACGGGACGAAGTCGCGCTCGGGGGACGCCACTACCCGCGTCGACGGGAAACGGCCCTTCCCTCCCGAAGGAGGGATTTTTTGCCCACCCGAAAGCGCCGCTCTCTCGTCGGCGGGCCCGAGAGGAACCGTCTCCTTTGGAGCGAACGCCCGCCTCTCGGACGGGGATTTCGGCTCGGGCATGCTCGCGAACGTTGGGATCGCGCCGAACGCCGAGATCTCCTGCGGAGCGGACCTTGGCGTGATCGGCGGAGAGCCGGCGATAGACGCGACGGCCGCGGTAAAATTTTCGGCCGTCGGCGGGCCCGTTGGCCGAGCTCTCGTCGCAGGATGGACGGGGAGAGCCGTCGGAACCGATGAGCTAAAAGACCGCGCCGGCCTTTTTTTCGCGCCCGCGGCGGGAGGGCGACTCGGCGCGTTCGGCTTAGGCCTTTCGCTTCCAATAGCGTTCGGCGACGCCTTCGGCCGATTCGATGACCCATATCTCACGGTCGGCGCCGCAGCCTCGATCGAGGCGCGCGAGGGAAATCTCGCGTGCGCGATTAGCGGGCGAATCGACTCGGACAGGCTCGACGGTCCCTTCGCCCCCGCCGAGCTTTGGCGAATCGGCGTTTTTTCCCGCTACGCGATTCCGCGCACCTTCGTGACCGTCGCGGCGGGCCTTGGTTGGAAATCCGCAGGCGGCGACGGCGCCCCGTTCGCGCAAGGCGGATTCGGCGTGCAGTTCTAGGGAGCATTCGATGAACACGGGATTATTTCTGCTTTCGGGTTACATACTCAACTTTATCTTTATTTTTTACGTCCTTTTTTTCGAGAAGGACGACTCGGCGCGCAGATTCTCCTGGCTGCTCGCGATCGCCTTCGTGCCCGTCGCGGGAATACTCCTCTACGTGCTCCTTTCCGGGAATTTTTTCACGCGGACGCGGCGCATGGTCGAGGCGACGCGGCGCGCCGACGAGCAGTATCGGGCGACGATCGGCGACCAATACCGCGAGCTCGGGGAGCTCAGGTCGAGCGGCCTCGTGCCGATGCTCGACGATTACGGCCAAATCGTGCAGCTCAACCTTCGCTACGGGAAAAGCCCCGTGCTCGCGGCGAACACCGTGCACGTGTTCACCTCGGGCGAGGAAAAATACCGCTGCCTCTTCGCCGAGCTGCGAGCGGCGCGCGAGACGATCAACCTTTCGTACTTCATCATCCAAAACGACCAGACCGGCCATGAGCTGATTTCGATCCTTCGCGAAAAGGCCCTCGCCGGGGTTTCGATCCGGCTGCTCTACGATCACATCGGCTCGATACTCACTCCGGCGAGGCTCTTCTTCCCATTAAAGAGGGCGGGCGGGTTCGTCAATAAATTCTACCCGGTATCGATCATCAACCCCTTTTGGGTCAATTACCGCAACCACCGCAAGATCGTCGTCATCGACGGCAAGATCGGATATTTCGGGGGAATGAACATCGGAGACGAGTACGCGAACCGCAACCACGCGAGGAAATACCACTGGCGCGACACGCACGCGCGCGTCGTCGGGCCGGCGGTCCAACTGCTGCAAAAGCAGTTTCTCGTCGACTGGCACGCCTCGACGAGGAAGGAAACTATCGAGACCGACGACGGGCGCGGCCGATCGTTTTTCCCGAAAAACGCGCAAACCGCGCCGCGCGAGGGGTTTCACCTTCCGGAAAATTCCCGGACGAACGACGTTACCATGCAAATCGTCGCGGCCGGTCCCGACGACATGAAGAACGACGAGATACGCGACGCCATGGCGCTCATGATACTGAAGGCGAAGAGAACCGTGTACGTCGAGACGCCGTACTTCACGCCCGACGCCGTTTTCTTCAGCGCGCTCAAGACAGCGGCACTCTCCGGAACGGACGTGCGCGTCATCATCCCGGGAACGTGGGACAAGTGGTACGCGCGCGAGGCTGCGATGACCTTTATCGGTGACCTCGTCGCGTGCGGAGTGAGATTCTTCGCGTATCCCGGGTTCATCCACTCGAAGCAGCTCGTAGTCGACGGGGTCGTCTCGACGCTCGGCTCGACGAACATCGACGCCCGGAGCTTCTCGCTGCACTTCGAGCTCAACGCCTTTTTTTACTCGGCCGAATTTGGCGCGAAGGCAGCGGGCCTTTTTCTCAAGGACGAGCGCGAGTCCACGCCGCTTACGAGCGAGTGGTTCTCGCGAGTCTCGATTATCCGCAAGGCATGGTGGAATTTCATGCGCCTATTCGCGCCGCTTCTTTGATGCGCGCTCTCGGCTCGCGCCCCGCAAGCCGAGAGCGAGAGAGGGTGGAACCCGCGAGGCTTGATACGACGGGGCCTTTCAGCTATCATGAAAAAACGTTTTAGCCTCTTTTTTTTCTCAAGGAGATAACCCATGAAATTATCGTCATTGCAAACCGCGCGCTATCAGTACGCGCCGAAACTGCCCGCCATCCTTTCGGCGAAAATCGACTCCGTCGCGATCGAGACGGGGAAGGAAACTAAATCCGTCGCCGACCAGGCGGAGCTCAAGGAGCTTTTTAAGAATACCTACGGCAAACCGCTCGTAACCTTCGTGAAGGGAAAAAATAAGGACGTCGGCAAGAAGCTTCGCATCGGCGTTATCCTTTCGGGCGGCCAGGCCCCCGGCGGGCACAACGTCATCGCGGGCATCTTCGACGGCGTGAAGAAGGGCAACAAAGAATCGAAGCTCTTCGGTTTCCTCGGCGGACCGTCCGGGCTCGTCGACGGCAAATACGTCGAGATCAAGGATAAGTTCATGGACGAATACCGCAACACCGGCGGGTTCGACATCATCGGCTCGGGGCGCACCAAGATCGAGACCCCCGAGCAGTACGCGGCTTCCATGGCCACGGCGAAAAAAATGAAGCTTGACGCCATCGTCATCATCGGCGGAGACGACTCGAACACGAACGCCGCCCTTCTCGCCGAGCGCTTTTCCGCCGCCGGCATGGGTACCCAGGTCATCGGCGTTCCGAAGACCATCGACGGAGACCTCAAGAACGAGATGATCGAGACCTCCTTCGGCTTCGACACCGCGTGCAAGACCTACTCCGAGCTCATCGGCAACATCGAGCGCGACGCGAACAGCGCGAAAAAATACTGGCACTTCGTCAAGCTCATGGGCCGCTCCGCGAGCCACATCGCCCTCGAGTGCGCCCTTCAGACCCAGCCCAACGTCTGCCTCATCTCCGAAGAGGTCGAGGAAAAGAAGATGACCCTGCGGCAGATCACCGACTACATCGCCGGAGTCGTCGCCAAGCGCGCCGCGAACGGCGACAACTTCGGCGTAGCCCTCATCCCCGAAGGCCTCGTCGAGTTCGTTCCCGAGATGAAAACGCTCATCGCCGAGCTCAACGACCTCATGGCGAAAAAGGCCGACGAGTTCGCGAAGCTCGCCGATTTCGACGCCCAGAAAACCTGGCTCTCGAAAAACCTCTCGAAAATTTCCGCCGAGACTTTCGCCACGCTCCCCGCCGGAATCGCCACGCAATTCCTCAAGGACCGCGATCCCCACGGAAACGTCCAAGTCTCGCTCATCGAGACCGAAAAGCTCCTCTCCAGCCTCGTCGAGGGCAAGCTGAAGGAAATGAAAAAAGCCGGAACCTACACCGGTAAGTTCAGCGCGCTCCACCACTTCTTCGGCTATGAAGGCCGCTGCGCGTTCCCCTCGAACTTCGACGCCGATTACTGCTACTCGCTCGGCTTCGCCGCCTTCGTGCTCGTCGCGGGCGGTCTCACCGGGTACCTCTCGTCCGTTCGCAATCTCACCGCGCCCGCGAAAGACTGGGTCGCCGGCGGCGTTCCGCTGACTATGATGATGAACATGGAACAGCGCCACGGCTCAAAGAAACCCGTTATCCGAAAGGCTCTCGTTGAGCTTGAGGGAAAACCGTTCAAGGAATTCGCGAAGAACCGCGAGGATTGGGCCGTCAAGACCGCCTTCGCCTATCCCGGAGCGATCCAGTACTACGGACCGACCGAGGTTTGCGACCAGCCGACGAAGACGCTCCAGCTTGAGCGAAAACCGATGAAGGCGAGCGCCGCGAAGTCGGCTAAGGCGACCAAGCCCGCCAAGGCGGAAAAGGCCGCTAAGTCCGAAAAGCCCGCGAAAGCGGTGGCGGATAAACCCGCGGCGAAAACGGCGAAAGCCGGTCGCCCCGCGAAGGCCGCAAAAGCCGTCGCCGAGAAACCCGCCGCGGACAAGCCCGCGAAACCCGCCAAGGCGAAAGGCCCCAAGGCTAAGAAGGCCGTCAAGTAAGTTTGACCCGGATCTTGGGTCCGGAAACTGAAAAGCCGCCGATCGAGCGCAAGCGAAGATCGACGGCTTTTTTTATCGAATGTCGTACGAGAGGCCCGCGTCGCCGTTCTCGAGAACCGTACGAACGCCGATTGTCCCGTCGTCCATCGCGAGGGTAATGGCGGTAACGCCCCAGTCTACCGCCGGACGATTCTTATTTTTTCGGCGAACGACGTTTTCGCCCGAAAGCGCGCCGTAGGAAAGCGATAGGGATTTTCGCGCGGCGTGGTACACGATACCGTCAACCTCGCACGAGAAATTATTGCTGTGATCGTGACCGAAAAAGCAGGCCTTCACCGACCGCATCGCGCGAAATCCCGTGTGCACGCGCCCTTCGTCGGAATCCGAGCACACGCTTTCGTGGGCGAAACCCGCGATGTCGCCGCTTTTCGCGCGTTGGCCCGCCTCGCGCACGGGCCGATGCATAAAGCACACCGCCGGCGTCTTAAACCCGTAACGGGCGCACACTTCCCGACCCCAATCGAGCACGATCGGCGACACGTGTTCGCGCGTGCCCGAATTAAGGAAAAACACGATCCAGGCAGGCCGTTCGCCGGCGCGTGGTTCCTCGTTTCCGTCATATATCTCGATCGCGTAATTTCCCGAAAGATTCGAATCGTCAAACGCCTCCCGCTCGACGGCAGCGCCGGCGCGCGATACGAAAAAGTCACGAGAACGGGCATAGAGGATGCGCGGGCATGCGTCGAGGTAATCCTCGACATCCGGCAAATACTCCGGCAGGGCGTCGAGATCGTGGTTTCCCCAAGTGAATGCCCACGGCCACTCGGAACCGACGAAGCGCATGTATTGATCGATCGCCGGGATCGGAGAGAATCGCTTGCGCTGGCAAAAAAGGTCCCCGGTGTTTACCGCGACGTCCGGGCCAATTGACCGCATGACGCGCCGCAATCGCCGCAGATGCCACTCTTTGAGGAAATATCGATACGCCAGATGCAAATCGGTGACCTGGGCCATCTTAAAAGTCGCGCCGGAAAATCGCAGCCGAAGGATCGGTTCTTTGAGAGGTTTCATACGAAAACGAGTATGCTCCGACGAAGCGGGGCAATGGCGAAAGAGACGTGAAAAAAAAGTTATTTTTCCGTGAGAAGGGTCCCGAGAGGGATTAATGGCGGAGACGCGACTATACCGATTGCCGAATCAACTTTGTTTTCACTATATTTAACATATTCGCGAAACCGTTCGCGCCGCTTCGTCGACGGCGTTTTCATAAGGAGTGCCTACCATGCGTCTCTATAGCCGAAATCAGGTCATCGGAATCGTGCTCGTGGCGATATCGCTCACGAGCCTCGGGGTCGTCGCCGCGCAGAAATTCGCCCCAAACGGCTTCAGCGCTTTCGTGGGGCACAAGGCCGCCGCGCGGGCCGAAACGCTTCCCTCTGACGAGGGATCGGCGCTCCCGGAAGATTCGTCTTTCGCCTTGCAGACTAACGCCCCGCAGGCGGTTCTCGTCAGCGACCCGACGACCGGGTACACGCAGGACGAGGCGCAGAATATCTCGGTATACTCAAACACGAACGAGGCCGTCGTGAACATCACGACCGAGACGGTCGGCGTCAACTGGTTCCTCGAGCCCGTGCCCCAAGAAGGCGGTTCAGGCTCCGGTTCCATCATCGACACGCGCGGCTACGTCGTCACGAACCGGCACGTCATCGCCGACGCGGTGAAAATTTACGTGTCCCTTTCCGACGGTAGCCAGTATGAGGGCAAAATAATCGGAATAGACGCCGAGAACGACATCGCCGTCCTCAAATTCGACCCGCCGGCGAACATGGCGCTCAAGACGATCCCGTTCGGCGATTCCTCCTCGCTGAAAGTCGGGCAGAAAGTCCTCGCGATCGGCAATCCGTTCGGCCTTGAGCGCACGCTCACGACCGGCATCGTCTCCGCCCTCGGCAGGCCCATTAAGACCGAGACGGGCACCATCATCAAAGACATGATCCAAACCGATACAGCGATAAATCCCGGCAACTCGGGCGGACCCCTCCTCGATACGCAAGGCCGCATGATCGGCATTAACACGATGATTTACTCGACGTCCGGCAGTTCCGCCGGCATCGGTTTCTCCATTCCGGTAAACACGGCCAAGCGCGTCGTATCGGAGCTCATCCAATACGGCAAGGTTCGCCGCGGTTCCATCGACGCGGAACTTTTCCAGCTCAACTCCTCGATAGCGACCTACGCGCGGCTTTCCACCGATAAAGGCTTGCTGGTCTCGCGCGTCCAAAAGGGAAGCAACGCCGAAAAAGCGGGAATCAAGGGCGGTACCGATGGCGTCCGCTACGGATCGAGCCGCAACAGCACGGTCATTTATCTCGGCGGCGATGTCATCACCTCGATCGGCGGCGTCGCGACCGACACGCTCGCCGACTACTATTCGGCTCTCGAGTCGCGAAAGCCGGGCGAAACCGTCGAGGTTACCGTGCTTCGGGGCAAGCAGCAAATATCGCTCAAGCTCACGCTCTCCGAACGGGAGAATTGATGCGGCCATTCAAGGTAGAGTCCGAATACGAGCCTGCGGGCGACCAGGGAGCCGCCATAGACGCGCTTTCCGCGGGCGTGCTCGAGGGCGATCGCTTCCAGACGCTCAAAGGCGTCACCGGTAGCGGCAAAACTTTCACGATGGCGAAAATCATCGAGAAAGTGCAGCGCCCGACGCTCGTCATCAGCCATAATAAGACGCTCGCCGCCCAGCTCTACCGCGAATTCAAGGGATTTTTCCCGAATAACGCCGTCGAGTATTTCGTCTCGTATTACGACTACTATCAGCCGGAAGCCTACGTTCCCGCGCGAGATCTCTACATCGAAAAGGACGCGTCGATTAACGACGAAATCGACCGCATGCGGCTTTCCGCCACGTTCAGCCTGATGGAGAGAAAAGACGTCATCGTCGTATCGACCGTCTCGTGCATTTACGGCCTCGGCTTGCCCGAATCCTACCGCGACATGAGGATCACCGTCGAAAAGGGAAAATCCTTCAATCCCGACGAGCTCAAGAAACGCCTCGTGTCGCTCCAATACGAGCGCAATGACGCGGTGCTCGAGCGCGGTCGATTCCGCTCGCGCGGCGACACGCTCGAAATTTTCCCCGCCTACCTCGAGGATGCCTATCGCATCGAATTCGACTGGGAGCAAATCACGCGCATCAGAAAGTTCAATCCCATTTCCGGCGAGATCACGACGGAGTTCGACGAGCTTTCGATATACCCCGCGAAACACTTCGTCATGCGCGAGGACGCCATCCCGAACGCCCTCCAGCGAATCCGCGAGCAGCTCGACGAACAGCTCGTCCGCATGAAAAACCAGGGGAAATTGCTTGAGGCCGAGCGGCTCAAAACCCGTACCGAATACGATCTCGAAATGCTCGGCGAAATGGGCTATTGCCCCGGTATCGAAAACTATTCCGCCCCGATCGCCGGCAGAAATCCCGGCGACCCGCCGGCGACGCTCTTTCATTATTTCCCGGACGACTTTCTCCTTTTCATGGACGAAAGCCACGTCACTTGGAGCCAAATCGGCGCCATGTACGAGGGCGACCGCTCGCGCAAGCAAAACCTCGTCGATTTCGGTTTCCGCCTGCCGTGCGCCCTCGATAATCGCCCGCTCAAGATGGCCGAGTTCGAGGGAATGCTCAACCAGGCGATTTTCGTGTCGGCGACACCCCGCGACGAGGAGCTGAAAAGATCGAAGCGCGTCGTCGAGCAGGTAATCCGGCCGACCGGCCTCCTCGACCCGAAAGTCGAGGTTCGAGCGAGCGAGGGACAGATGGAGGATATTTACCGCGAAGTCAAGCTCCGCATCGAGCGCGACGAGCGGAGCCTCATCCTCACCCTTACCAAACGCATGGCCGAAGACCTTACCGACTATTTGAGCGGACTCGGCCTCAAGGTGAAATACATACATTCCGAAGTCGAGACGATCGAGCGCGTTGAAATCCTAAAAGGCTTGCGGACCGGAGAGTTCGATATCCTCATCGGCATTAACCTCCTGCGCGAGGGCATCGATTTGCCGGAAGTCTCGTTCATCGGGATTCTCGACGCCGATAAAATCGGGTTCCTGCGGTCGACGACGAGTCTCGTGCAGATCATCGGGCGCGCGGCGCGCAACCAGAACGGCGCGGTCGTCATGTACGCGGACCGCATGAGCGACGCGATGAAAGAGGCGATCGGGGAAACCGACCGCAGGCGCGCGATTCAGGAAGCGTGGAACGCCGAGCATGGCGTGACGCCCACGACGGTCAAAAAAGCGATAAACGACATTCTCACGCGCGAGGCGGAAATTAAGGAAGAGGCGACCGACGCCGAGATGGGCGCGCTCATCAATAGCGCGAACCTGTTGATACCGGCGGACCGCAAAAAACTCATTAAGCGGCTGACCGCCCAAATGGCGGAGTTCGCCGAGCATCTCCAATACGAGGAAGCCGCGCGCGTCCGCGACAAAATCGCCGAGATTAAGCGCATGGGCGAATAGCGCCAAAAAGAGGACGCGAGACCGCGCGCTTATAAAAAAAACCGACGGGAACTTTCCGTCGGTTTTTTTTATTTCAAAAGCGCGCGAATCCACGACTTTCTAAAAATCAGCCAGCAATTCCTCGACGCCCGCGCGGGTCACGAGATTGCCGGCCATTTTTTGCACTTTCCCCTGGTGCGCTTTCGATCCGTAGAGGATCGCGCCGGCGAGCTGTTGAGCGTCGGAGGAAAGCGATCCTTCGGGCGCCGCCGCGAGCACGAATTTTTCATATCGCCCGAAATTCTCGTCGATGCGGCTTAAGACCTCATACTGACCGGATTCCTGTTCCTCCGGCGTCAGAACGGCCTTGCCGAAAGACATGAGCTCGACGTCGCCGACCTTGAGCGCGGTCCGCGGGACCGTCTGTACGTATCGAACCGCCTCGCCCGCGGCGATAACGCCCGCGTCCGAGAGAATGGACTTCGCGGCGACGGAGGCTTGCTCAAGCGCGGCGGGAATGATTCCCCATACGACGCCTTCGAATTCGGCGCAATCCCCGACGGCGAAAACGCGCGGGTCCCCGGCGCACAGGCGGCTATCGACGACGATTCCCCGGTTCACCGTAAGGCCGCAGGATTTCGCGAGCTCGACGTTCGAGCGCACGCCCATGGAGAGAATCGTCGTGTCGGTCGGGAATGATCTCCCGTCGCGAAGCTCGATGGAGCCCGCGCGCGCGGGGTCGTCGGAAGCAGGAAGGAACCGCGCGGTCTCCGCTCCGCAAACGACGGCAATGCCCATGGAGGCGAATCTCTTTTCCAAGAGGGCGGCGCCCGTCTCGTCGAGCTGACGCGGCAAAAGGCGCGGCGCGATCTCGAAGACGCGTACCAAGGCGACGCCCGAATCCTTGAGGGCGCGCGCTGCCTCAAGCCCGAGAAGGCCGCCGCCGACGACCGAGGCGGTCGCGGGGTGGCGCGCGACGCTCGCGCGGATGGACGCCACGTCCTCAAGCGTTCGCATGGTATAGACGCCCGCGAGCTCGGAGCCGGGAATCGGGGGGCGGTTGCACGAGGCCCCGGTCGCGAAAACCAAGTAGTCGTACGAAACGGAGGAACCGTCGGCGAGGCGCATCGTTCTCGCGGCGCGATCAATGGTCTCGACGCGCTGACCTACGTGCACGCGCATGCCTTTTTTGTCGTACCACTCGCTTTTATAGAATTCTATGGCCTCCGGCGGCTGGGCGCCCGCCAGTACTTCGGGAAGCCGAACCCGAGAATAAAACGGGTGTTTTTCGGCTGCGTACACGTCGACGCTCACGCCACCCGCCGAGAGCAAAGCCGACGCTACGTTAATTCCCGCGATACCGTTACCGATTACCACTACATGCATAGCTACTCCTCGTGTTTTTAACCTAAAAGCCGGTCAAGCTCTTCGCCGAACTCCTCGCCCGACAGCTTTCCGGTGAGAAAGGCCTTAATGGCCGCCTGTATTTCCTGGGGGAATTTTTTCCAATATTCCGAGGTCCAATCCCCGATGGCGTCGCGAAGCGCCGCCTCGTCCGAAACCGACATCGCGCCGACGCTATAGTCGACGAACTGCGCCACCATCGAGCGGAGCGCCTCGCGCGGAATGCCGTTCACGCGCCCTTTTTGCGCCCTGCCGCGGTATTTTCCCGTATCGGGGAGATCGTTGGCCGGGGACCCGCTTGGTATCCACCCGTCGACGAGGTCCGCGATCTGCTCATCCGTCAATTCGGGCGCTTCCTTGCGGATAAGGTCGCCGGCGAACTGCCGAAACGTCGTTCGAATGCTTTCCATGCTCGCCCCAAGCGAGGCGTTCACCGATTCGGTCATGCTCCGTGCGGCCCTTGCCGGATCAAGCGACGTCGCTCCCCCGCCCGAGCCGAAATCCCGTCTTCGCCGCTCAACGGCCGATTCCACGGCATCGATCTCGCGGATCGTGCATCTATTCAAAATATAGTCGAGAACGGCCATTAGTTCCGACTGCGATTCGCGCGCGCCCATGTATATAAAAATACTCGGAACGGGCCGATTTCGCAAGCGAAACGGGAACATTCCCCGTCGGCGCTCTTGACCCAAAAGCGCGCTGCGCTTTATCGTACGCGGGATGGAATTGGAAATACTCGGATCGGGGACGAGCCACGGCATCCCGGTCGTTTCGTGCGAATGTCCCGTATGCGCTTCAAATGATCCAAAGGATACGCGAACGCGGGCAAGCGCGCTCTTTCGGGACGATAACGGGCTCACCGTTATCGTCGACGCCGGGCCGGAGTTCCGCGTACAGGCGCTTCGCGCGAAAGTGCGCCGCCTCGACGCCCTTCTTTTAACCCACGCGCACGCCGATCACATTCACGGCCTCGACGACGTCAGGATTTTCACGCATTTCGCCCCTCTATCCGTATACGGAAACGGGGAATGCCTGGAGGATTTACGCACGCGTTTTGATTATATCTTTAAGCGAACGCAGGAAGGCGGCGGAAAGCCCCATCTCAACCTCGTTCCCGTCGCTTCGGGAGACGTAATTCGCGTCGGGAACCGCGCGTTTACCGCGATAGGGCTCACGCACGGCGAATTGCCGGTTCTTGGGTGGCGATGCGGCGACACGGCCTACCTAACGGATTGCGACGCCATCCCCCCCGATGCCGAAAAATTGCTTTCAGGCGTCAAAAACCTCGTCATCGATGCGCTCCGGCCGCGCCAGCACTCAACACATTTTAACTTTTCTGGGGCGCTTGAGGCGATTGATACCCTGCGCCCGCAGCGGGCGTGGTTCACGCATATTTGCCACGACATGAGCAACGAAGGCATCATTTCGTGGCTTCAAGAAAACTCTCCGGGCAAAAAAATAGAGCCCGCTTGGGACGGGCTCCGCATCGAAGTCGGCATTGAGCCGAGCTGACGGAAATCAGACTTTCTTGGTAATATAGCCACTCTTCAGGCATCGAGCGCATACATTGATCGTCATGGTCGTGCCGCCAAGCACGGTCTTAACCGCGATGATGTTCGGCTTCCAAAGGCGACGCGAGTGATTGTACGACTTACTCACCTTATTACCGCTCATCGTTCCTTTACCGCAAATCTCACATCTCCGGGACATACTAAACCTACCTTTCAGAAGGGGTAGAACCCCTAATATCACTAATTATATGGAGACTCATGATATCAAATTCAGTTTAACCTGTAAAGACCCCAACATAGTGCCGTCGCTTAAATCGTACCCTCGTAGACTAATTTTTCCCGGCTATCGAGCGTGACCGTAAAGCCGGGCTCGAGAATTTTCATCGCGTCGTGAACCTGGGAAACCCACACTAAGTTCGGGTTAATCATCGCGAGCGTTTCCTCGTTAATGTCGCTCGGGTTCTCGATGACGAGGCCGCTAACGACGCGGAGGATCGGCACGAAGCTCATGTCGAGGTTTTTCGTGACGAGAATTTCACCGCCTTTTTTCCGCAGCGAAACGAAGGCGTCCTCGATCGTTTCCGCGCGGACGACGCGGCCGGTAACCCGGAACCCTTCGTTCCCGACGAGACCCGAGTCGCTAACCTTTACGCAGCCGCCGGAATATTGCCCGCGCGCGAGCACGTTTCCGACGAAAATAACGCGAATCGTGTTCACCATGAGGGGGCTGATGATGGGCATTCCCTCGACCATGACGACTTTATCCGATTTTTCGAGATGTCCGGCGTCGATGGAGGCGCGCATGGCGTTTTGGGTCATTTCCTCCGAATCCTCGGCGATTTTAACGATGAGCGGGACTACGCCCCAGTTCAAAAGCAGTTGTCGCTGGACGATGGCGTTCGGCGTCGCCGCGATAATCGGCTGTTCCGGGCGAAACGTGCTCAAAAGCCGCGCGGTATTTCCGCTCAAAGTCGGGGTGACGATGCACGCGGCCTCGATCTCGGTCGCGGTCTGATAGGCGGCATGCGCCATGATTTCGGGCAAACCGCTTGAGAAACGCTCATACCGATGGAATTGCCGCATCTTCGTACGGTATTCCTCGGAGGCTTCGACGGTTTTCGCGATTTTCGCCATCATCGCCACCGTCTCCACCGGATACGCCCCGTTCGCGGTCTCGCCGGAAAGCATGACCGCGTCCGTTCCGTCAAAGATCGCGTTCGCGACGTCGGTCAGCTCGGCGCGCGTCGGGCGCGGGTTCGTTATCATGGAATCGAGCATCTGGGTCGCCGTGATGACCGGTTTTCCCGCCTTATTGCAGGTCTGGATGATTTTCTTCTGGGCGAGCGGAATGCGCTCGGTCGCGAGCTGGACGCCGAGGTCGCCGCGCGCGACCATGATGCCGGCGGACACTTCGATGATTTCGTCGATGTTATCGAGCCCCTCTTCATTCTCGATTTTCGAGATGATGCGGACTTTTGAGCCAAACTGCTCGATATAGCGAAGAATAGAGATAACGTCCGAAGCCGAGCTGATAAAGCTCGCCGCGATGTAATCGATTCCCTGGGAAATGCCGAATTCCAGGTCTTTTTTGTCTTGATCGCTCAAAACCGGAACGTCCGGATGCACGCCGATCACGTTGACGTTTTTTCGGGACCCGATGCTGCCGGAATTGATCGCGCGGCACGTTATTTCCGACGTTCCGTCGGTGGAGAGAACCAGCAACTCGATGAGCCCGTCGGCGATGAGCACGCGGCAGTCAGGCTTTATTTCCGCGGGGAGTTTTTTCCAACTGAGCGAAATCCGTCCGGGTTTGCCGGAACCGCCGGCTCCCGCCGAGCCGGCCGCGACCGAAAAACCGTCATCAAACGTTAAAATAAAGGGATCGCCCGCCTGAATCGCGATTTTTCCGTCGTTTTCGACGAGGCCCGTGCGAATTTCCGGGCCTTTCGTGTCGAGCATGAGGGCGCACGGGATGCCCGTTTTCTCCGACGCTTCGCGGACGAGCGCCATGCTCTTTTGATGGTATTCATGCGTTCCATGCGAAAAATTAAAGCGGGCGACGTTCATTCCCGCCCGCAACAGATCGCAAACGGTTTCAAGTTTTTCCGTCGTTGGCCCCATAGAACAGACGATTTTCGTTTTTCGGGAAAACACGCGCGCCCCCTTTTTTAGTTAGTAGGACTTGTCAACTAATCCTACTCGTTTTATTATAACAAAACATATGAAAACTTTGAATGCCCCCGGCGATTTAAACCTGTCGCGCGTTTTGCGCCTCATCTGGCAGGTTAAGGGAATCAGTCGGATTGAAATAGCCCAACAGCTCGGCGTCGATAAGTCCACCGTCACGAAAATCGTCTCATCGCTCGAGGAAATCGGGATCATTCGGGCGTTCGCGCAAGGGTCGGCCGGCCCCCAGGGAGGACGAAAGCCCATTCAGCTGGAAATAACCCCGAAATTCGGCGCCGCCATCGGCATCGAAATCAATACCGACGGCCTCGTCGTCGTGCTCGTCGACCTTCACGGGGAAATCCTGTGCCGCCTCGAGGAAACCATGACGTATACCTCGATTTTTGACGCCTTCGACGCCGCTATCGAGAAAATAATCCCGCACGTCGATCGGCTCAACGTCCCGATTCTCGGCATCGGCGTCGGCATCGCCGCCCTCGTCAACACGGAAGCGGGCACCATTTTGCAATCGATACCGCTCATGATTCGGGAAGCGGTCCCCTTCAGCGCCTGGGCGCGCGAAAAATACCATACGCCGGTGTACGTGGAAAACGACGCGCGATGCTGCTGTCTCGGCGAGATTACCCTGCGCCATGGCATGAACCTCGAAAACGCCCTGTTTTTGCTCGCCGAAATCCGAAAAATCACCCAATCGAACCAAAGCCGGAAAAACCTGTCGATCGGTCTCGGTTTCATTTTCAACGGGGAGACGTTTTACGGCACGGACTCAACCGCCGGCGAGTTTCGCAGTATTCTGTGGGAGGATGGGAACTCGGGTCAGTTTCAGTCGAACGATATTTCCCAGGACCGCATCGGGCAAGATCAATCGGTCACCGGTTCCGTCTTTAACGAGCTCGCGGCCCACGTAGCCCTGCTCGTCAACGTGCTCAACCTGAACCACGTTTTCTTGGGCGGTCTGCCCGAGGACTTAACCGCCGTGCTCACGCACCTTATCGCCGACGAGGTTCGCCGAAACTGGCCCTATACCACGCACCCGAAACGGTGCGAAATCGCTATGGCGTCGCTCGGTAAGGAAGCGGTAGCGTACGGCGCGGCCGGCCACTGCCTCCAGCGTTTTTTTTCGCTGCCGAACATCGACCAACGGTCCGGGAGCGGACCGTCGCTGAAGGACGCGCTCGCGAACCTAAAAGGAAAATGATTTTCGCCCGCAAGCGCCCCTGCCGAGGGACTACACCGAGCGGAGCGACCCACGGACGATGAGCTCCGCGTCCAGGGCCTTCGATTCGACCGTTTTGCCCGCGATGAGCTCGACGAGGGACTGGGCGGCGAGCTCCCCTTTCAGGAAGCCCGACTGCCCGAGCGTGGTCAGCGGGGGATTCACGAGTTGGGCGAGCGGTACGTCGTCGAAACCGACCACGGAAAGGCCTTCGGGGATCGAAACCCCCGCGAGCCGGCACTCCTCGTACACGCCGAACGCCTGAATATCCGCGAGACATATCACGGCGGTCGGCCGCTTCGGTTCGGCGAGAATTGCCCGCGCGGCCGCGCGGCCGCTTTCCAGCGTAACCTCGGTATGATAGACGCGTAAGCGTTCCGGCGCGAGGCCATGCCTTTCGCACGCGCGAGTAAACCCCGCGAAGCGGCGATCGTTCGTCAGGCTGAAATGGTCACCGTTATCCGATAGCGTCACGTTTTTCAGCGTGAAAATGGCTATGTCACGGTGTCCCCGCGCGAGAACCTCGTCCATCAGCCGTTCGGCGGAAAGCTCGTCGTCGATACCCACGTTCACGATTTTTTCGGCGGGAGCGCCGTCGATCGTCACGAACGGAAGCCCACGCTGGCGGAAAAGCTCAAGCACGCTCATGCCGGGCCCGATGCCGAGGGTAATGAGGCCGTCGACGGCGGCGTTGCGGATGGTCTGGCTCAAGACGCCCTTGAGCGGGGTAAGTATGCCGAGCGAGAGTCCCTCGCGGTCGCAGACCTCGCCGATGCCCCGGAGAATCTCCGAAATGTGCGGGTTTACGAAAATTTCCTGAATCGACTGCGGAAGCAGTAGCCCGATCGCGCCGGTCTGACGAGTCGCGAGCGTGCGGGCGACCGGGTCGGGCACGTAGCCGAGCTCATCGGCGATACGCATAACCCGATCGAAAGTCTCTTTCGATATTTTCGAGGGATTGTTAAAGGCGAACGACACGGTCGTCTTTGACACCCCGGCCTTTCGAGCGATATCGTTAATGGTAGCCCGCATGAAAACTCCTAGCCCTTTACCGCCCCGGCGGCTATTCCCTTGACGATGTATTTCTGCAAAGCCAAATAGAACGCGACGATCGGCGCCGCCGACAGCGTCAGCGACGCGCTCATCGCGCCGTATTCTTTGAGGAATTGGCCGTTGAAAATCATTTGCGCGAGCTGGATCGTGCCGTCCTTTACCACGATGAGGGGAAGGAGAAAGTCGTTCCAAAGCCACAGCGCGTCGATGACCGCGACGGTCGCCACGATCGTTTTCAATAGCGGAAACACGATGCCGAAGAAAATGTAGAATCGTCCGGCCCCGTCGATCGCCGCCGATTCCTCGAGCTCGCGGGGAACGCCCTTGACGAACCCGTGGAACATGAAAATCGCGGTCGGGCAGCCGAGGCCCCAATACATCGGAATGATACCGGGAACGCTCATAAGGTGCAAGTCGGCGGCGAGCACCCCGACGGGTACCATAATGATCTGGAACGGGATCACGAGCGACAGAACGAAGTAACCGTACACGAGCCAGGAGAGGCGGCTATCCGTGCGGGCGAGCATGTAGGCGGCCATCGAGCTCGTCAAAATGATGCCGCCGAGGCCGAAGGCGGTAATGGCGAGCGTGTTGGCGAACACCCGGGGGAACTGCATCGCCGTCCACGCGCGTACGAAGTTGTCGAGACGGAACGCCGCCGGAAGGGCCATCGGGCTCAGGGTGATTTCCGCGTCGGTCTTGAACGCGTTAAGCACAACGTAGGCGATCGGGTAAAAAAAGGCGACGGCGCAGACGATCATGACGAGCGTCAAAAGCCTGCGCAGCACCAGGGACGATTTGTCGGCCATCATTGCTCGACCTCCTTTCGTTTCATGACGTAGAGCTGAAGTCCGGTGATCGCGAAAATGACGACGAAAAGGAGCATCGCCTTCGCGGTCGCCAGGCCCGCCTGCTTGCGGGCAAACGCGTCGAAGAAAATGTCGAGCACGAGGGGGACGGTGCCGTACGTGTAGCCCGAGCCGCTCGTCATCGCGTAAATGAGGTCAAAGCACTTGAGCGCGTTCGCTATCGTCAGGAATAACGATATGGTGATCGCCGGCACGAGCAGGGGCAAGGTGACCTGGACGAAGCGCTGCCATCCGCCGGCCCCGTCGATTTTCGCGGCCTCGACGATTTCCGTCGGTACGTTCTGGAGCCCCGCGAGGTACACGATCATGTAATAACCGGCGCCCTGCCACACGGCGACGAGGACGATGAGCCACGGCGTTTTCGCGGGGTCGCTCAGCCAGCGGTCGATGCCCGTCAGCGTCGGGAAGAGCTGGAAGAAAAGCATTTTCCAAATGAGAGCGACGATAACCATCGAAAGGACGTTCGGGAGGAAGAACACCGAGCGCAGGGCTTTTTGGCCGCGTATGCCGGAATCGAGGGCGAGGGCGAGCAAGAAGGCGACGAGGTTTATCCCGACGACCGAGAATACCGCGAAGAAAACCGTGAAGCCGATGACGCCGAGGTCGAAGCCCCGATCGTTCCATTTCGAGGCGAGAAGGCGCTTAAGGTCGCCGAGGGCGAAAAGCCCGTCCGCGCCGGACCTGACTGATTCGGCGCTTTCGGCGGAGACCGCGTGGGCGGAAAGGAAAGCCGCTACCGAGGAGTCTTTCGCGGATGCGTCGCCGGAAAGGGCCGCCTCGTTAAGAGCGGCGACGAAAGCGTCTACGTCGATCGAGGGAATTTCCCCGGTCGCGTCAACCTCGGGAATGAGCCACACTTTATCCTCGATCGTGAATTGATCGCACTCGTCGCGCAGGGAGAACGAATCGCCTTCGTCGGCGTAGCAGGCGTCGAACAAGGCGCGCTCTTCCGCGTCGAGCCGGGACAGCAACGTGCGCTCCAAGCCGTCTTTCGCGATCGCGCTGGGTAAATCCGAATCTGGATTATAGTACGAACGCGAATACGCGCGCGGATAGAACGTGTCGGCGACGTGGCCCGAAAGGATATCGGCGTAATTTTTCAGGCCAATGAATCGGTTTTTTTCCGGTGCCCATCCTGCTCGGGACAGTATGGCCTCGACGCGCTGGCGCGTACCGCCCGAAATTGAGGCCCGCGCGTAATCGCCGTCCTCGTTTTTTGAATATATGGAAAGGAGAAAATCGCGGTCCGGGGCCTTCCCCACTTTTGACAGAATTTCCCGCTCAAAGGCGCCGCCCTCCATGGATATGGGCGAACGCGGCGTCAGGCCATCCCAATTCGTGAGCGAAATATACACGCCGTTCAGGAATGGGTAAATGAAAAAAACCGTATACAGAACGAGACACGGCAACAGAAATAAAACGAAGTGCACTGACTTTAGGGACTTCGACTCGACCATCGCTCAACTCCTCACAATGCCGGCCGCCGCTCCGGCTCGGCCGTCGCGGCGACGCTAAAAAAAGGCCGCGCTCGTCGCAAGCGCGGCGCGGCCCGTCCGTACAAACGGATTGAGTGAATTACTTCTTAACGGCAGCGGCCCACGTCGTATCAACGTACTTGACGACGGAAGGCGCGTCCATTTTCTTGAACATATACTGCTGGGCGCCGTTCTTGCACGCGTCCTCGAACGCGGTCGTCGGATACGAGGAGAACGCCCACGGATACGCGCCGTTCTTGGAAACGGAGGCGAGCAGGTCCTGATAGGGCTGCTTCATGCTCGAAAGGTTCGCGCCCTTGAAGGCCGGCACGAGCTTATAGTCCTCAATCCAGATTTTCTGGGCTTCGGGAGTCGAAAGCCAATCGAGGAAGGCGAGAGCCGCGGTCTGCTTATCTTTCGAGGACTGGGCGGAAACGCCGAAGCAGGAGTCGATATCCGCGTAGAGCTTGTTGAGCTTCGCGTTGTTAAACACGGGATACGGGATGAACCCGCAGTCGAGCTTCGGGTTCGTGCCGATCGCCGCGCCGTAAGACCAGAGGCCCTGAACCATCATCGCGGCCTCGCCCTTCGCGAAGGCGGCCTGCTGCTCGTTCCAGCCCCACTCGGAGGCCTTGGGATCCATGTTGTCGCGATAGAAATCGAGCGCGGCGAACAGTTTTTTCGTGTCGACGACGCCATAAGAAGTTTTACCCGCGTCCATGTCGGCCTTGAATTTCGCTACGTCGATCTTATTCTCGCCGACGAGCAGGGAAGTGTGAATGAGGGTGATAAAGTGACCGGCCGACCAGTTCTCGGCGAGAAGTCCGGCGAAGGGAGTCACGCCGTTTTTCTTGAGGGTCGCGCAGGCGCGCTCAAGCTCGCGGGCGGTCGTCGGGGCTTTCACGCCGTATTTCGCGAAAATCTCCTTGTTGTAGATGATACCGATACCGGCGTAGTCCATCGGAAGCGCGTACTGCTTGCCGTTGTAAGATACCGCGGGTTTCGCGCTATCGAGAACTTTTCCCATTACCGGTTGTTTGCTCAGATCGAGGACGTAGCCTTTCTCGGCGTATTCCCATACGCGAGCGTAGGTCTGCATCTGCAAAATGTCGGGAAGCTTACCCTGTGCGGCGCGCGCGGCCATCGTCGCGTCGGCGTCGTTCGGAACGATCAACAGGGAAATTTTCACGCCCGTCTTCGCCGTGTAGGTCTCGACGAGTTTTTTCAGGCCTTCCTGATTTTCCTGTTTGTAGTAATACATTTCAAGCTCGACCGGGGCCGCGAAGGCCATCGATCCCGCAACCAGCAGGGCGCAAGCGATCGCCCCAATAATTTTTTTCATCATTTCCTCCTTAACGAACAATCCAACCTAAATCGGTTTAGTAAACCGATTTACCTATCATTAAACCGGTTTAACTATTTGTCAAGAAAAAAATGCGCTTTTATCGGAATTTAAAAAATTAGGAACGAGGAATCCAGCGACCGCCGGAAAGCGCGAGCCCGTATTCCGACGAAAGAAGGCGCGTAAGCCCTTCGTGAATGACGGCGGATACGCGACCAACCGGCGTTTCGGGTTCGTCCGGGGGAAAACTCGTCACGATCGTTTCCATGAGCATTTTGGCGGCGATAAAACGCCGCGATTTTTCGACCGCGAAAAAAAGCGGGTCGTCGAGCAAGCCGATGATTTCCCACGTAATTTGCTCGGCCTGGGCGTATTTGCCCGCGTCCTTGTCCTGATCGGTCACTCGCAGCGGGAGGCGGTAGGGGATCGACGGAAGCCGCGCGACGAGCTTTTCTAAGTCGAATAGGCCGATGCCGCAGTTGAACAGCACCGGCTTTCCAGCGGCCTCAAAATCGAGCACGTCCTGCGAGCTGATCGCGGGCCCGATATCGGCGCACGAAAGCTTTCCCGCGCGGTCGGCGACTAAAATGCCGCCTTTCACGTCGATCGGCGTGCGGTAGGATTCCTCGAAGGCGGCGTCCTTTCCGGACAGGGCAAAAATGGCAAGCGACACCGGGTCCACGGTATAGCCCATGTTGTCGATATTGCCGAGCCAGACGTAGCGGATGCCCTGAGCGAGCATTTTTCGGTATACGGGCGCGAGAATCTCAAAGTTTTGCCCGTGACCGCCCGGCATGGCGATGCCGGTGTCGGCCTTTCCGTACGCGCGGTCGAAAACGCGGCGCGGCATTCCCTCGGCCGAATGGGTGATGGCCGCCATCATCGACTGCGATTCCGTGAAAACCTCAAGGGGCGGGGAACCGAGGGCGTCGCAGAGGTCGCGGAGGGCCGGTTCCCTCGCGTAGTCGCGAAGCGCCGACTGAATCGGGCCGTCGGTATGGACGCTCGTCATCTGATAGGCCGGCAAAATAACGCTGGGCAAGGGGCCGACCATTTCGCGATAGAGACGCTTATGCTCGAGCAGCATCCGCAGCTTTAAGAGCAAAAACGTGAAGCCGGGCGTCCCGTCGGGATTTAAGTATGCGGGCGTGATGCCCTTGGGCTTGCCTCGGCAGGTTTCGGCGAGCGGATCGAAAAGAGCTCGACGCGCGTCAAAAAGCGTCGCGTCGAGCGAACGGTTTTTTTTAACGTCGGCGTAGCTCGAGGCCGAACCGCCGTTCAGCACGCCGTACGCGGCTTTCGGGTAGAGATGCACGCCGATGCGCTTTAAGGCGGCCTCGTCGAAAACGAACGCTCCGCACTCCTCGCGCGCGACGGTTTCAGGCGCGAACGGAAGGCCGAGCGCGCTGAACCGCTCTGGGGCCCGGTCGCTCGATAGCGAATAGGAGACCGGCCCACGGCGATCTATAATAGAAGGATTATTGATATCGGGAACGGTGGACGGCTCGATGCCGACGGAATTTTCGAATTTACCGGCGTTTAAATCGTCAAGGAGCCGAACCATGCGTTCAAGGTCTACTCCCTCTGCCGTGAGTTGGGCCGCAAGCGCGGGTGAAATGTCGGTCATACGGTAGGTTTACAACACTCCTCAAGCGAATCTAGCCGTAATCTTACCGGTTTTGGGGAATAAGTCAACATTTAGGCCAAAATCGCCCGCGCGATCGAAAATAGTCGCGGAGGTACGGCATGGAGATCGTCAGCTTCGCGCAGTTCGGCTATGAAGGAGCCATCGTCAAGGTCGAGGCCGACTTACGACGGGGAATTCCCTCAGTCGCGATCGTCGGCTTGCCCGACGGCGCGGTGCGCGAGGCGCGCGATCGCATGCGCGCGGCTATCGTGAACTCGGGGTTCGATTTTCCCCGCGAGAGGATTTTAATCAACTTAAGCCCGGCGGGTCTCAAAAAAGAGGGAAGCGCATTCGATTTACCGATCGCCCTCGCCGTACTCCACGCGGCAGAAAGCGCCGCCGGCGCGGCAATGACGGAAGCAGGGATTCACGCGCCGTCGGTGATGGTTTTAGGGGAGCTTGAGCTTTCCGGCATCGTTCGACCCGTACGCGGCATTCTCCCCGCCGTCACGGGCGGAATCGACAACGGCGTACGACTGTTCATCGTGCCGGAGTCGAACCGCGCGGAGGCGGAAATTATCGCCGGCGCGCGAATTATGGGCGTCTCGACGCTCGCCGAGGCGGCCTTGCGCCTGCGCGCCCTAAGTTCGGGGGAAATAGACGGGCCGACTCCCGGCCGCGAGCCGCCCCCGAGGGAAATGACGCGAGAAATCGTTTGGTCGCCGATCCCCGATAACGGCAGATACGAAGACGTCAAAGGACAACCCCGACTCGTGCGCGCGCTCGAAATCGCGGCGGCCGGCGGCCACCACCTCATCGCGTACGGCCCGCCCGGTTGCGGGAAAACGCTCGCGCTCCGCCGCTTCCCCTCACTTCTCCCGGACCTCGACACGGAAACGGCGATCGAGGTAACGCGCATACAGGGAATCGCGGGCGCTCGCGAACGGGACGACGAGGGAAGCGCGTTGGCGAGTAGGCCGCCGTTTCGGGAACCGCACCAGGGCGCGAGCCTAGAGGGCATGACCGGCGGCGGCAGAAACTGCCGACCGGGCGAAATATCCCTCGCGCACGGCGGCGTTTTATTCCTTGACGAGGCGGCGCTTTTTCGCGCGAGCGTTTTGCAGGCGCTCCGCACGCCGCTTGAAACGGGCTTCGTCACCGTGAGCAGGGCGCTGAAAAGCGGGACGTTTCCCGCGCGCTTTCAACTTCTGCTCGCGGTCAATCCCTGCCCCTGCGGGAATTTCGGGGCGAAAGACAAAGTATGTACGTGCCTGCCCGAATCGATTGACCGGTATTGGAAACGGCTCACCGCTCCCCTCCTCGACCGCATCGACCTCCGCGTGCGCGTGGACGAGCCCGACCCCGCGGCGATTACCGGACAGGCGGGAACCCGGACGGAGGATATGCGAGCGCGAATCGCGCGAGCGAGGCGCGCGCAAATCGATCGAAGCGGCGACGACCATCGATTAAACGCGGTCATCGACTCGGGTCTGCTGGAATCGATGTGCGAGACCGAGACGTCGGCGCGAAAACTACTCGAAGGATACGCGCGGCAAAGGGGAATTTCCGGAAGGGGGACGCACGGAATACTCAGGACGGCCCGCACGATCGCCGATCTCGCCGGAGAAACGCTCATCAGCGAACGACACGTGCGTGAAGCGATCGAGTTTCGGTCGTGGGACGGATTAATGCCGGATTTTCTTCTCGGCTCGTAATCACTCCGATCGATCGAGAAGCGGCGCCAGTTCGTCGTGAAAAAAACGATCCTCGATCGTTCGGCGCCCGGCGGTTTTCCCGATTTTTCGGTCGGGACGGGCGGCCCCGTGGAAGTCGCTTCCCGCCGTCACGCAAAGATTGAGCGTGCGCGCAAGGGCCTCAAGCCGCTCGCAATCGACGACGCGCGCGCCGGGATGCCAGGCCTCAAGCCCCGCCACGCCGAGTTCCTTGAAATTCGCGATTATGCCGGGAAGCGCGCCCCATGAGGCGTAGAGGGAAAGCGGGTGGGCTAAAATCGGCACGCCGCCTGAGGCGCGAATCGCGGAAACGCCGACGCTCATCGGAACGCCTTTTTTTTCGAGATAGTAGGGGCGACCGTTCGCGAGATAGCGGTCGAAGGCTTGCTGAATATTTTTCGCGGCCTTCCGCTGAACGAGATATTGGGCAAAATGGGGTCGTCCGAGCGTTCCGCCCCCGGCGAGGGCGCGAATATCCTCGATATCGGCCGCGATCCCATCCGCGCGCATCTTCTCAATCATGCCCTGATTCCGCTCTTCACGATCCGCGCGGAGTCGCTCGACCAAATCGAGGAGTTCTGGGTGATTATCGCGCAGACCGAGGCCGAGCAAATGGCATTCGCCCGGCTTCCACTCAATATCGAGCTCTATGCCCGGAATAAAACGGATTCCCGCGGTCCGCGCGGCGGCTTCCGCCTCGGAGAGCCCGGCGAGCGTGTCGTGATCGGTAAGCGCAAGCGCGGTCACGCCTTGGGAAGCCGCATGGACGACGAGATCGGCCGGAGTATACGAGCCGTCCGATGCCCGCGAGTGCGTATGGAGATCAATCATGCCGGAATACTAGCAGAAAAATAGACGAACCACCACTTCGTGTGGTATAATTCGGCTCAATACTGTTGATAAGGGATAGGTATGCCGAAAGTCATCCAGTACAAGCCAAATTCAGTCATTTATTTCGCGGGTGACGTGGATGACCGGGTTTTCTTGCTCCAAAAAGGCCGAATCGCGCTTACCTCCACCGATATCGAAACCTCAAAACAAGTAACCGAATATATCCGAGAAGGTGAATTCTTCGGCGTGAAATCCGCGCTTGGCCACTTTCCCCGAGAGGAAAGCGTCATGGTGCTTACCGACGCGGTCGTTCTCGCGTTCATGACAGCGGAATTCGAGGCGTTCGCGCAATCGAACACGCGCATCATCATGAAAATGCTCAAGGTGTTCTCGAACCAACTGCGGCATATCCATCGGCAAACCGAGTCGATGCTCCATAGCGAGGAACAGACGAATCCCGACGACGGCCTCTTTTCCGTCGCGAGCTGCTTTTTTAACTCCCAGCAATATAAGCCGGCGGCGGAAGTCGCCACGCGCTACCTCAGGCTCTATCCGTCGGGTAAGCACTTGCTGGAGATGAGGCAAATCGCCCAAAACACCCTCACCGCGAACGAACAGGCGACCGAGCCGCGCCGCGCGGGCGGCCCCGTCGGGAACGACCCGAACATGGCGCTCACGCTCGCCGATGGCCTCGCCGGACAGGGAAAATGGGACGAAGCCTACAAACAATATCATTCGATCATCGAGGCAGGCGATTCGCCCGCGCTCGGGAAGGCGTACGTCGGCGCAAGCCAAAGCCTCTACGAGCAGGAAGAATACGTCCGGTGCGTCCAGCTTTTGACCGCCTATATATCGAAGGCGCCGAAATCCCCGCAAATGGGCGAAGTGCTCATGTTCTTGGGAATGAGCTACTTCAAAATGGAGCAAGTCGACAAAGCGAAGGCTTTCTTCGCGAAGGCGCTCACCATGGCGGGACCGCTCCTCGTTCCCAAAATTAAAGAACAAATCGCGAAGTGCGGAGGTTGACGGATGAGCGACGTTTTTGCGGCTTTTTCGCGCTTTGCCAAGACTTTTCCCAAAGGTTCGGTCATTTTTTCCGAATTTGAGCCCGGTGACTGCTTTTACTTAATCCAAGCGGGCCGCGTTCAGCTCGTTAAAATTTTGAATGGATTCGAGAAAAACCTCGACATCCTGCAACCTTCCGAAATTTTCGGGGAAATGGCCATCCTGGAAAATTCTCCCCGTTCGGCAACGGCAATCGCCTATGACGACGTGAAGGCGCTGGAATTCAACAAGGCGAACTTCGAGGTGCTGATGATGGGAAACCCCGCCATCGCGATGAAACTGCTCAAGACGTTCGTAAAGCGCATTTACGCGCAAAAGCGCCGTTTCATGATCCTCACCATCCCCGACAAGATGGCGCGAGTCGGCGACGTATTCCTCATGCTCGACGAAACCCAACCGACGATCGACCGCGTCAGCGATTCCCGGTCTTTCCAAATCACGATCGAGGAAGTCGCCCGCTGGGCGGGACTCCCCATGAACGAGGTCGAGGACGAGCTTCATCGGTTCATGGATCAGGGCAAAATCGAGATATTCAACGACCGCATCGTCGTGAAAAACCTGCCGGAGCTGATTCGCTACGTAAACGCCCGTCGCGCCATGGGAAAGGAATAATAGCCCGCCGATTGACCCTTTCGGCTTTTTTTGATAAGCTATTTGAACCTTGCCAAGATAGCTCAGTCGGCAGAGCAGCACCCTCGTAACGTGCAGGTCTTGGGTTCGATTCCCAATCTTGGCTAGTAAAACCGATCCAGTAGGATCGGTTTTTTTATTGGCCACGATTGGGAATCGAACCGGAGGAAGCGCCGACCGAAGGGAGGATGAGCGGCCAGGATGGCCGCGGAAGCGACCGGAGGCGGCTCGCAAGGAGCGCGCACGACGCGCGCGACTGAAGAGGTTTCCCAATCTTGGCGAGTAAAACCGACTCATTTTGAATGCGACCAACCTATATAATGGCTTCAGATCGCAATTTTATGCGCTGAATTATTCCATACCCTATGAGGTATCTTCTTGACTTATACCTTATAGGGTATTATTATCAATTATACCTTATAAGGTAAAATTGATAGGATACGAAAGATATGAAATACCTCATTTCTACCCCTATGCAACTATCACATGCCCTAAGAGACGTACGTAAGTCTCATGGCTTAAGCCAGGAGGCCGCAGGGGCTCTGGTAGGACTACTGCCCAAGACAGTTTCCTCCCTGGAGAATCATCCAGAGCGAGCGAGCGTCGAAAGCCTTTTGAAACTTCTCTCGGCCCTGGGTCTGGAAGTTCAAATATCCGCCAAAAATGATAGCGATTCTGAGCTTCCGGTTACCGCCAATGAGGATTGGTAACGATGCCTCGGCCATCAACTCGGCGCGCCCTAGGCGTATGGCTTAACGGGATTCGAGTCGGTACCTGGTCTATCGGTTCCAATGGAACGCAGGTTTTCAGATACGAAACTTCATGGCTTAGTCATCCCCAAACCAGGCCGATATCCCTGTCCATTCCCCTTGGGCAGACAGAAATTCAGGGAAAGGCCGTTTCATCCTTTTTCGATAATCTTTTGCCCGACTCTCCCGCGATTCGACAGCGCATAAAAACGCGGTATGAAGCGGCAAGCGCCTCATGCTTCGATCTCCTTGCGGAGATTGGGCGAGACTGCGTTGGGGCTATCCAACTTCTCGCCAACGACGCGGAGAATCCTTCCCTAAGCGACATAGAGGGACGGCCGATAAGCGATCATCAGATCGCGGAAATTCTGAGAGGCCTGACAACGACGGCGACAGGCGGAAGGCTCGTCGACGAGGAGTTCCGTATATCGCTTGCCGGGGCTCAGGAAAAAACGGCTTTGCTTCGCCATAAAAATCAATGGCAAGTTCCCCTGGGATCGACGCCTTC
>QKAR01000029.1 GCA_003246335.1 Spirochaetales bacterium
ACGTGAATGGCCGCCGAACCGAGCACTTTATTCATGATCGACGCGCCGGCGAGCCACTGAATTTCCCCTCGGTTGTATCGCGCGGTTAAGTCGAGCCCGTCATCCTCCAGTATGAGCTTAACCGAGGGAAGCGCGACATTCGCGCTATCCCAGTACTGGGCGTTTTTTTCAAGCGCGATCGCGTCGGGAGAGACCGATTTAACGGAAAATGCCCCGCTCGCGATTGGTCGATAATCGGGACTTAGGTTGTCTTTGAGCGCGTCGGCGATCTGAGAGGGGTGAATGGCGGAAAACGCGTGATGGCATAGGATTTTCGGCAGATGTTCCGCAGGAGTATCTAGGCGCATGATAAGAGTCGCGTCATCGGGCGCCTCTATGCCGACGGTCTCCGGGTTCGTTTCTGCGCCGGATCGATAAGAGGCGACTCCCTTTACCGGATCGAGCAAAGACGCGTAGGGCGCGGCAATGGCCGGGTTAAGGAGGGCGATCAAGGAATTTCGCATCACCGAGGCCGTTATCGGGTCTCCATTCTCGAATTTTGCGTTTTTGCGGATTTTGAACGTCCATAGCAGACCGTCTTTGCTGACGGTCCATGACTCAGCGAGCGCGGGGACGGGATCGAGGTTATAGGGATCATAGACGAACAAACCCTCGTATACCGAGGAAAGTATCTGCGCTTCGTCGGCGTTGTACGCCTTATGCGGTCGCCAATCGGGCAGTGACGCCGATAAGTTCGCGACGAATTCAGACTGCGGATACGGTTGGGTATCGGCGAAAAGGCTTGCCGCGGAAACCGCCGCAAGGATAACGAACGCTATTCTTCGGGCTTTAGACATTAGTAATCCCCAATTTTTTCAGTTGCTGCTGTTCCTCTACTTGCGCCGAGTATTCCGCCCGGCTTTGGTTCGCTTTCACCAGTCCGTTTTTTATCGTGGATATCTCGACGCGAATTCCCTTGATGCGGTCGTGGACTTCCAAGGGCGCGGTTTGCTTATAATATTCGTCAAAGCCGCCGCACTGCTTCATGAGACCGTTGATCTCCGCGATTTGGCGGGTCAAAAGGTCGAGAATCTGCTGTTCGGGCATGGCCTCTATTCTCTGGTAAGAGGGCGAGCTTCTCATGGCGAAACCCGTGCAGAGCCGCGAACGATGCCGAAGCTCGTCGATAAAGGGTCCAAAGTCGATCGTTTCGCGCTTACCGGTTTGCGTCGTCGGATCGACGACCGTAATGACGACTTCGTGTTTCGCCTCGGCGACGTTAAAGGCCTTTCTGAGGGCGGCGACTAATTTCTGAAACGCGCCTTTTTTCACGCTCTGCACGATGCGATGGTTTTCGAGCAATTTATTGGCTATCTCGTCTATTTGCGGCGAGATGCTGCCCAACGTCCTGATCCCGTCGAGCAAAACGGGTTTGAGCGCCGTTTGTTTGACTTCTTGCTTAGTTGTCGCTTTAACGATCGCCAATCGCGATAGTAACTCGTTGCGCAGCGTTTCTTTTTCGGGCGAAAAATCCTCTTTGAGGATTTCCTCGATAAGTTCCGTGTAGAACGGCTGCCCCTTCATGCTTACGGCGAAAGCCTTTTTTATGATGCGAATCGCCTCTGAGTATCCGGATGCGACTGTTTTTTCGTCTATGGTAACTTCAGGCAAGACTATTTTTCTGATCGCGGTTTTATAGCGCTCGCGGTGGAATTCCGTCAGGTTTTTTAAGGTTTTCATGATCGTCGCCGACGATCGGGAAAGCTGATTGATCGCGTCGTTAATTATGCTGACGGAAAGGGAATCGCCGCCCGTTCGAATCATGTTAACGAGGTCCGCAAGCCCCTTCGTATTCGGTTTATTCGAGGTCGTCGAAAAATTTTCCCACATGAAAGACTTCCCGAACGCGACGAGGAGGTTGATGCGTTCTGTAGTGAGAAAATCGCATGAAAATTGATAATAGTTGCCCATGTAATCGAGCATGGCCTCGTATTGGGAAAATCGGCGGCCGATCACGCTCGACTTTTCGCCATCCGTGAACGAACTGTCGTCGGGTACTTGGATTTCCGATACTTTACTGTCGTATTTGTACGGATCGTCATGGATTACGCCTTTTTTGAGGAGAACGTTTAATACCGCGCGAACCGCGCTTTGCGTAATTCGATATTCCTCCAGAAGCTTGGGGAGGAGCACGGAGTCAAAGGCTTGTTGCCGCTCCAAAATGGCTTGAAAAAGTTGGTCGTTAAATCCGGTATTATCTTCCATAACTTCTTTAGTATCGGCCAAAAATGCCAAAACGACAAGCGCTCGAGCTTCATTCGCCTATGGTAAAGCCTGGCTACGTAAAAGATTGTAGCGATATCAAGGGGCCGACGCGGTATTTCCGTTTCGCGCGGACGAAACGCTCGGCAATTCTGGCTCTTCCGGCGGAAGCGGGGCGAACAAATCCTTGTTCTGCGCGCGCGTTTGGCGATCTGGCGGCGTGATGACGAGAGCCGCCATTATCATCATAGAATCGGAAAAGGGAAGGCCTTCGCCGGACCAAAGATTCGCGAGCGGCAAACCGAGGCGGAGCGTCAGTCCCGCGCCCCAACCGGTATCGAGACGATATCGAACGCCCGCTTGCAGGCTTGGGTAAAACCACCGACCCGTCTGCCAAAAATAATCATTAATCGCGCTGACTTGTTCGCCGGCGGTCAACTCCTCGCCCTCGTAGCTCTTTTCGTCCGCGGAGACGCCCGATTCGAGAAATCCATAGCGGGCTAAAATTCCCGGCCCAAGGCCAAAAGACCAAAGAAAACGGTTTTTATCGATCGTGTACAGGATTGGGAGGTCTACGTACAGCGAGCCGACGTATGACGTGCGGTTTTCAATTTCCGCGGGAAGGGGACGCTCGTCGGCCCAAAGGTACTGAACGCCCCAAAGCGATGCCGATGGAGCAAACCGAAGCGGTTGATCGGTTGACGAGCCGAGAGATTTTGGTATTTTTACTCGATATTCGGCGCCGAGAAAGCCGGCGAGCGGGCTTGGCGCGCTCGCGAGTCCGCCGGGATCGCCCGAGGATTGCATGCCTGGCGCGACGGAAACACCTTCTCCGTCGGAATTATAGATGAGGTTCAGACCGCCGAAAAAACTCCACGCCGAATACTCCGCCTGCGCGGTTCTCAATCCGCACAAAAGAAAGGCGAAAACGAATATCGGCGCGCGGGCGATCTTTCTCATACGCTCTTAGTATAGCCCATCGGGGAGGGGCGTCACCAGTAAACCCGCTCGTCCCGTCTCGTAAAAACGCTGTTCTTCCCATGATGCGAGCAGGAAGTTGCCGGAAATAACGTAGGCTGTGTACGCGTAACCCGCCGAAAGCGGCGGCAGTTTAATCGTCCGCGTCGGGGAATCCTGGGCGGCGAGCTTCCAAATGAACGTCCCGTCGGAGAACAGCACCGAAACCGAGTTGTCGGTCTGCCACGCCGTGGCCTCTAGCGTCGTTCCGTCCCCCGCTCGGGTGTAGTGCCGCGGGGCGGGTAGACCCGCCGTATGCAAGGTTAGTCCGAACGGCGTGGTCGGCGGGATAGCCGATAACAGCCCTTGAACGTTTTGGGGCGCGTCAGTCCACGCGAATGGGGCGACTGACTTTTGATAGACATCGACGGATATTTTTCTCGAGGAAATAGACGCCGATTCGCCGCGCGCCGCATCGGGGAAATTCGCGAATTCCAAATAGGTGAAATCGACCTTACCCGCCGATTCAAGCTTGAAAGAGGCGTACCACATCGAACCGACTCGATCGAGAGCGACGCATTGCGCCTCGGGGCTCAGCCCAAAATTCTCCGATGAAAAAACGGGCGCGAATGAGGCGTTAGCCGCGTCGAATGCCATCAGGCACGTGGCGTCGATTTCTCCCGCTTGCGCCGAAAAAAAACTGTTGCGATAGAGCCGAATCGCGTACCCCTGCCCGATGTCATAGAGTCCCGCCGCGGTTTTTCCCGCGAAACGCGGATCGGTCCGAAGGGCGGGCGCTGTTCCGCCGGTTGGGCTTTCCATAAGCCCGAGCCGATTAATCAGCATAGTCGGCACGCCGTCGATGATGGCTACGTCGGAAACGCGGATAGCCTCGGTCCATGCCGAAAAGCTCGCCGCTGGAATCGCTGACGGATCGGGCGCCGCGTGAATGCCCGCGCTAGAAAAATAATACCAACCCGCGCCGGAAGAGACGGTTTCCTCTTTGGAAGCGCTTTCAATTTGCGGTTCGTTCCGGTCCGGGGATTCCTGGGTTCGAGAACATCCAAAAAGGAGAAAAACCGATCCTATCGCGAGCAAGGTCGCGGTTCGGGCGAGGCGTGCGTTGTTCATGCGTTTTACAGTATCCGAGGCTCCCTATTCTTGCAAGTCGTACCGCGTAAAAAAGGACGATACCACTTT
>QKAR01000157.1 GCA_003246335.1 Spirochaetales bacterium
CTCGCCCCAATAGCGCTGCCGGCTGAAGACCCAGTCGCGGAGTTTATAGTTGACGGCTTTTCGGCCGATTCCCTTTTCCGAAAGCCAGCCGATCATTTTGTCGATGCAGGCCTGGGTGCCCAGGCCGTTGAAGCCCGGGGAATTGACCGCGCGGCCGTCGGCGGGCGTACAGGCTTCGGGCGTCGCGGAGTAGTCGCCGTTCTCGCCTTTTTCGTTCCACTCGGCCTCGTTCGCGACGACTTGGATGATCGGAAGGCCGAACTCTTTCGCGAAATCCCAGTCTCGTTCGTCGTGGGCGGGAACCGCCATGATCGCGCCGGTTCCGTAGGAAACCAAGACATAGTCCGAAATCCAGATCGGTATTTTTTTGCCGTTAACGGGGTTGATCGCGTAGGCTCCGGTGAATACGCCGGTCTTTTCCTTCGCGAGGTCGGTGCGCTCGAGGTCGCTTTTCTTCGCGGCCGCCTCAACGTACGCGCGTACCGCTCCAGCTTGATCGGCGCTCGCGATTTTGCCGACGAGGGGATGCTCGGGGGCGAGCACCATGTACGTCGCGCCGAACAGCGTATCCGCGCGGGTCGTGTATATGAGAACCTCGTAGGGCTCCGCGCTGAGTGCCCCATTCTCGGGCGGCGCTACCGTAAACGTCACCTCGGCGCCCTCGCTTTTGCCGATCCAGTTCTTCTGCATGAGCTTGACCGACTCGGGCCAATCGAGTCCGTCTAAATCCTCAATGAGGCGCTCCGCGTACTCGGTGATCTTGAGTACCCACTGGCGGATGTTCTTGCGCGTCGTCTGCGTTCCGCAGCGCTCGCATTTTCCCTCTTTTACTTCCTCGTTCGCGAGGCCGGTCTTGCACGTCGGGCACCAGTTAATCGGCATGTGCGACTCATAGGCGAGGCCGCGCTTGAACAGCTGGAGGAAAATCCATTGAGTCCAGTGGTAATAGTCCGCGTCGCACGTCGATATCTCCCGGTCCCAATCGTAGGAAAAGCCGAAGGCCTTGATCTGCTCGCGGAATTTATCGATGTTTTTTACCGTGGTCGCGCGCGGGTGCGTGCCCGTCTTGATCGCGTAATTTTCGGCCGGCAGGCCGAAGGAATCGAATCCCATCGGATGCAGGACCGAGTAGCCGTTCATGCGGAGGTATCGGCACCAAATATCGGTCGCGGTATAGCCTTCGGGATGGCCGACGTGGAGGCCGGCGCCCGACGGGTAGGGGAACATGTCGAGGACGTACGCCCGTTTGTCTTTCGGCTTCGAGGCATCCTCGACCGCCTTGAATGTTTTATGGGTTTCCCAAAAATTTTGCCATTTGGGCTCTATCGTCTCAAAAGGATATTTAGCCATGCCGAACAGCTCCTCGCGCGAAAATGTTCGGTTATTTTAGTCAAATAGCGGCCTTTACGCAAGGCGAACCCGAACGCTCAGGCGGTACGGGCTCCGAGCGAAATGGCCATGGCCGCGCGCGGAATCGGCGCGCGCCGCTCGTCGCCGCCTCGGACGGCGACGGATAGTACGGCGTCCGTGAGCGCTCCGGCGCAGAGCCTTTTCCTCCCTTGGACGGTTATCGTCTCGCCCGCGCGGATCGCGACGTCCCGTGAGTCGCCCGCGCTCGTGAGCCACGCGATGCCCGCGACGCACTCCACGGTCGCCGTGTTTTTGCCGAGCAGCAGCGCCTCGTCTTTCTTCATCGTTATGGTGATTCTTTGTTTCATGGTCCGGAGTGTGCCCGAAAGGCGGAATCCCCTCCAGCGCCAATCCCCCGGTATTTTTGCCGTTCAGAACTCGCCTTCGGTTCGGTGTGCCCCCGCAATCGCCCGAAACTGTGCCTTTCGCAAAGGGACGGGCTGCGTTACACTCAGGAAACCATGGAAGATAAACGCCCCGCGCGGTATGAAGACCTCGCCTGCAGGATCGCCGAGCTCATTCGGTCGGGCTCGTATAAGCCGGGAGACCGACTTCCCTCGATTCGGGAATTGGCCGCGACGTTTTGCGTGAGCGTGAACACGGTGCGGGAAGCGTACGCCTTGCTCGAAAAGGATCGCTTCGTCGAGGCCGTCTCCTATCGCGGGTATTTCGTCGCGGATCGGGAACACGTCGCCCCGCCGACCGTGCCGAACCCCGCGTCCATGAACCCCGAGCTTTTCAGCCTCTGCAGCATTTATTCCACGTTGCGGAAATATTCCCCGGAAACCGAGGACGCCGGGGGGCTCGCCATCGCGACGGCCTCGAGCCGCCTATGGCCCGTCGAGCGACTGCAAAAGCACGCGGTTGACGCCGTGCGTCTCCATCCCGACGTCGCGTTCGACTATCAAATGTCGCCCGGTTACGAGCCTCTGCGCGAGCAAATCGCCATACTCGGCCTTTCGAGCAAGACGCGCATGAGCGCGGATCGGGTGATCGTGACGTCAGGCTGCCAGGAATCGATATATCTCGCCCTCGCGGCGACCGTCGCCCCGGGGGAAACCGTCGCGGTCGAGACGCCGGTGTATTTTAACCTTCTCGACATGCTGTCGCAGTTCCGCGCGAAAGTCCTGGAAATTCCCTGCGCGGGCGAGGGCGGGATGCACTTAGAGACCCTCGAATTCGCGCTCGATCACCACCGGGTTTCCGCCGTGCTCACGATCGCGAACTTCAATAATCCCACCGGGAGCGTCATGTCGGACGAGCGTAAGGAAAGGCTCGTGGGAATGCTTTCGCGTCGGGGAATTCCGCTGATCGAGGATGACATTTACGGGGACATCCATTACGGCGGCGCCGAGGGCGCGGATCGGCCCCGCACCTGCAAGTCGTTCGACCGAGATGGGACGGTGCTCTATTGTTCCTCGCTTTCGAAGACGCTTTCGCCGGGACTACGCGTCGGTTGGATCGAGGCGGGCCGCTGGCACGATCAAGCCGAGCGGCTGAAAACCCTGGTGAATCTCGGCGCTTCCTCCCTGTCGCAGGTGACGGCCGCTCTCTTTCTGCAGGAGGGAAGTTTTCCCCGGCACGTCAGGCGCCTTCGCGCGATCGTCGGTGAAAATATGGACGCGCTTCGCCGCTCGGTGCGGGAATATTTTCCCGAGGGCACGACTATGACCGATCCTTCGGGCGGGTTCGTGCTGTGGGTGAGCCTCCCGCGCGGCGCGAGTTCGATGGAACTGTACCGTCGCGCCCTGGAGCGCAACGTGCTCATCGCGCCTGGTCGCGTGTTCAGCCTCGAGGATCGGTATAACTCGAGCCTCCGACTCAACGCGGGCGTGTGGGAAAGCTCGACGGACGGGAAAATCCGCCTTCTGGGATCGCTCGCGCGCGAAATCGCCGAGGAAACGCCATCGCGCGGAACCGCTCCGACGGAATTACCGCCGCGCCCATCGCCCCTCGCGCGCGCGCCGCGCCCGGACAACGCGCCAGAGAGTGACGTCTTGCGAGTGCCTTCCTACGAGTAGGGATAAAAAAAAGCCGACGGCTTTTAACCGTCGGCCTAAGATCGCGGCGTAGCGATACGCGCGAAGCGGGCTTACTTCTTCTCGCCTTTTTTCAGGACAAGCACGCGGACTCCCTCGACGATCTGCAGGATCGCGAGGAACGTGAGCACGCAGCCCATGACGGAAAGGATGTAGTTCGGTTTTTCCGCGATAAGATTATTGCGGATGATGAAGAACAGCGCCGTAAGCGTAACCGCGAACATGAAGAACAGCGGAACGATCGTTTCCCAAGATTTCTTTCCGTGCTTGACGACCCACGCCGTGACGGCGAGGAGGGCGAGCGCGGCGAGAAGCTGGTTCGCCGAGCCGAAAATCGGCCAAATTTTCTGATATCCGTACACGAGGAAGGCGATCGAGACCGCGATGGTTCCGGCCGTCGCGACGTAGATGTTCGTGAAGGGATTTTTTCCGCGCTTTCCGGCGGTCGCCGTCGTGCCTTTGCCCGCCGCGATTTCCTGCATAAGGTATCGGCCGATGCGGGTCGCGGTATCGAGACTCGTGAGCGCGAACGCGGAGTAGGCGAGGATGACGAACACTTTGCCGAGGCTTTCGGGAACGCCGAAGCTCGACATGAACCAGGCGACGCCGTTCGCGAAAATCTGCGCGGGAGAACCCGACGCCTTGGCGACGTAGCCGACGGCGATGATCGCGATGACGGCCAAAAGTCCCTCGATGAGCATCGAGCCGTATCCGATGACCTGCGCGTCCGGACGCTCGCGGTTAATCTGCTTGGACGTCGTGCCCGAGCTGATGAGCGAGTGGAACCCGGAGATCGCGCCGCAGGCGACGGTGACGAACAGGAACGGGAACATCGTCTGGTTTTTGACGACGAAACCGGTGAACGCGGGCTGCTCAATGGTCGGATGTCGGATGAGGATACCGACGAAGGCGCCGATCATCATCGCGTACAGCAAGAACGAGCAGAGGTAGTCGCGCGGCTGGAGCAACAGCCACACCGGTAGGATCGACGCGAGCGTGATGTAGACCATCAGGATGATCTGCCAGGTGAGCTTGGAGAATTTCAGGATCGGGAAGGTGTAGCCGAACCAGATGCAGAGCGCGAGCAAAACGACGCCGGCGATCGAGGCGAGCGCGAGCGGGGCGTTTTTGCGGTAGACCATGAAGCCGAACGCGACCGCGAGCAGGATGAAGAGCATCGAGGCGGTTCCCGCCTGGGCTCCGGTTATCAGCTCGGGTTTGGCCGCGTCGTAGGCGAAAGTCGCCGCGCAAATGTCGGTGAACGCCGCCACGACGAGGGTGATCGTTAGCCACGCGTACCAGTTAAATATGGACTTCGCGCGGGGCGAGATGTTTTCCTTGATGATCTCGCCGATGCCCTTGCCTTCCGTCCGCAGGGACGCGACGAGTGATCCGAAGTCGTGAACGCCGCCGATAAAGACGCTCCCGATCAGGACCCACAAGTATACCGGGAACCATCCGAATACGCTGGCGAGAATCGGGCCGGTAATGGGGCCAGCGCCGGCGATTGACGAGAAATGGTGGCCGAGGATGACTTTCGCGTCCGCGGGTACGTAGTCGATGTCATCGCGCTTAGTATGCGCCGGGGTCGGGGCGTCGGAGAGACCCCATTTTTTTGCGAGAAATCCGCCGTAGGCGATGTACGCCACGAGAAACACGGCTATTCCCCCGAATAAGAGCACGAGCGAGTTCATGAACATTCCTCCTTATCTATTTCAATGCATCGGCAGAGCCGAATTGTTGACGGATACCGGCGGTTTTCGATACCGCCCCGCGCTTAGCGCGATAAATTTTTTGGCGCGAGCGCTTTTGCCTGACGCTTCGCGGCCGGGCTCGCGATTACCGTTTCCGCCCCGAGATCCACGATGGCGATGCCCAGGTCCGTCCATCCGTGAAAAAAAAGCCGATGGGGAACGGACCGCCGAAAGCGCCTCACCGCGCGGAGGCCGTTTCGCGTTTCTTGATTCTCCCGGTCGAGCGATCGCACGACAATGATAGAAGAGATCAACGTCGATTTATGGTTTCGGGACGGCCGAACGATTTGGGGAATGAGCGCCTCTAAGGCTTTTTTTTCGGCGTTGATGGTCTCGGCCGAAATTCCCGACGATTCGCGTACTAAGCACCATTCCGCCGTTTCGAGGTAATCGATAACGTTCGATTTTCCCAAAAAGGTTTGGGAAAGGCTCGCGGCATGGCGAGCGACGACGTCCCAACGCGCAAAAGGAGCGGTGTTTTCGGTTGAAATATCAAAATAAGCCGATAGCCGATCGGAAAGCAGCGCGCGGTAGTCCACGAAATCCATTATATTGCAGAGTATACAGTATTATTAAAGTTGCGTAAATCGATTAAATTTTTGCTTTTCAATGAGTTGACTTGCGTTCTTGTACCGGAACCCTTGAGTCTTTATACTCGATGCTATGAGCGTTTTTCTTGAATATCTCAGTTTATATTGGGTTTTTGTCCGTATCGGCGCGGTGACGTTTGGGGGCGGTCTCGCGATGCTTCCAATCCTGGAACGCGATCTTATAAAAAAACGGCAATGGATGACCGGCGAACAGCTTTTGGATTATTTCGCGATTGGTCAGGTTACGCCGGGAATCGTCGCGGTTAACGTGTCGACTTTCGTCGGCTATAATCGAAAAGGGTTTTTTGGCGCGCTCGTCGCGACCGCCGGTATCGTCACTCCATCCCTCATCATCATTACGTTTTTGGCCATGTTTTTGAGCAATTTCGCCGACATTTTGTGGGTACAGCACGCGCTTCGCGGCATCAACGTCGTCGTCGCGATGCTCCTCATCGACGCCCTGGTGCGTATGGCCCGAAAGACGATCATCGATTGGGTGACGGCGGCCATCGTCGTCGCGTCGTTTATCGCGATTATGGCCTTTGACGTCTCCGGCGTCTGGGTCGTCCTCGGCTCCGCCGCTCTCGGCATCGCCCTGAAATACCGACCGGGAAAAGCGGCGAAGGGGGAGGATCAATGAGTTTGTTTCAGCTTTTTTGGATATTTTTCTACGTAGGAACCTTTACGATCGGCGGCGGTCTCGTCGCGATCACCCTCATGCAGCAGGAAATCGTCGGACGCGGCCTCATCAGCCCGGAACGATTCACGAACATGATCGCGATTTCAGAATCGACGCCGGGCCCTATCGGCATCAATATGGCGACGTACATCGGCTACGAGACGCACGGAATTATCGGCTCGATCGTCGTGACCGTCGGGACGGTGTTGCCGTCGCTCATCGTCATCATGCTCATTGCGCGGTTTTTTGGGAAATTCCAGGAAAAACCCGGAGTGAAGGCGGCGTTTTACGGCCTCCGCGCGGGTTCGACGGGGTTGATAGCGGTAGCCGCCGCGCAAGTTATCCTTATCGCCATTCTCACGGTCGGAAACTGGAAAACCACGGGTTCTCTCGCAGCCATCGCCGATTGGCGCGCCGTTATTTTGTTTCTCGGAGTTTTTGCCCTAAGCCGGAAATTTGATTGGCATCCCGTATTTTTTATTTTGATCGGGGCGATTTTCGGCGTGTTTTTCATGAAATAACGATGAATACCGTCGATTCGGCAAAGAAAAAATTGCTTTTTCCCGAGGGTACGATATACTTAAGGCCGTTACGGGTTTCAGGAACCTCGAAGCAATTCAGGTTTCGGATCCTTAAAGGTTACCGCTTGTGTGGGGAAATCCCAAACGGAGCTAACTCCGTTTATACGCAACCGTAACAATTCGCGCGGGAAGGATCAGGATTGACCAAAAGGAATCGATCGAAGGATTTCGCTCGACTTCCGGTTTCCTGATGCCGTTCCCGTTTTTTTTTGACTTTTTCACCCCGGCGGTGCCATACTCATCCCCATGAATACTCAGCTTCTCTCCTTCGCCTTCGACGATAACGGCCATACCGATGGCGTGAAATTCATCATTGACGAGTTCGCCCGGCGCGGGAATCCCTCGGGTTCCGGCGCCTCGGAAACCTTTGACGGCAGTCCCATCGTCGGGACGTTTTTGCTTCAAGCCGATCGCTTAGTTCGGCCGGGCTCGGGCCCGCTCGTCGATGCGCTTCGCGCGGCGCGCGCCGGCGGCCACGAAATCGCCGTGCATACCTATAGCCATCCAGCGGGAGTCGCGATCGATTGGTCGAAAACGCCGCCGTCCCGCCGGGACGTGCTAGACGTCGATGGCTGGCTCGCGGAGATCGATCGCGGCATAGCGACGACGGTTGAATTTCTCGGCTGCGATCAGTCGGAGCTCGTCGGTTTTCGAACGCCCTATGTCGCGCATAACGACGCCGTATTTACCGCACTCGAACGGCGCGGTTTTCTGTATGACTGCGGGTTGCCGGAAGGCCATCAGGAAGGAATGGACGGAACGAATTATCCGTGGCCGTATACGCTCGGGAACGGGAGCCCCGGCGACGCGTGGTCGTCGCGGAAGACCTACGGCCTTGATCGCCCCATCGTCGGCTCGCATCCGAGCTTGCTCGCGCTGCCGATTTACGCCCTCGTCGTGCCGCCGGACGACCGCTGCGCCGAATACGGAACGAAACGCGGCGCGCGCGGCCGCGTAGCCGCCGAAAAGCCGGGGTTTGACGTCGCCGCCGGGAAAGTTCCGGGGCTCGATTGGAATTTTTGGTTCGATTGCTTTATGAGCGCCGAGGACGCCCTCGCGACCCTGCGCTATTCGTACGACCTGCGCGTCGCGGGAAACCGCGCCCCGTTTATGCTCGGGGCGCATAGCGACATTTATTCGCTCGATTACGATCGGGAGGATATTTCGGCGGATCGGCTTCCTCGGGTGAAGGCGCTCGCTCGCGAGCGCCGGGACGTCCTTACCGCCTTCCTCGATTACGCCCTTTCGTTTTCTGAAACCCGGGTCGCGACGATGCGATCGATCGCGGAATGGCTCGCGCGGAACGGTTTAGTCGCCGACGCGCGCCGATAAAGTCGCCTGATAGGGCGATTTTCGCCGGCGCGCGGCACGCGATTTTCCCTCGGCGGACCGCTTTTTTTCGCCGCGCGGATTGCCCCGCGCGCCGCGCCTATATCGCCCCGACGCGCCGCGTTTCGCGTAAGGCTACAGGTATTTTTTCATTTCGTGGCCTTCGGTTCCCGCGAAAAGCTCAATGTACTGTTTCGCCGGACTCATGTTGACCTTCTGGAGCAGGACTTCCTCGATCTGGAAAAAGCCCACGTCGGTCGACATGGCAACCGAGATGCGTACCGGCTTTTGCTCTCCCTTGCCGATGACGACGCGCTCGATGGAGTTCGCCGAGTATTTGTGGATGTCGCCGACTCGCGGCTCGGTATTGAGCACGAGCGGAATGCGCGCGCGGCCTTTTTCCATGTCGCAGCCGTCGGCGATCAGGATGATGCCGGCCTCCAAGGAGTGGATGCGGCGCGAGGCCATGTGCCCGATGATGCCCTCAAAGGCGAGCGATCGGATGACGATTCTTTTTTCTAGGTTGTCGGGAAATACCTGAAGGAGGGTTCGGTCGATGAACGGCATGGCGAGCGTCATGCTCAAAAGCTCGTGATCCGAGCGGCCGACGGACATGCCGAGGTCGTGAAGGAAGGCGGCGAGTACGATGGCGCACATGCTATCGTCGAGGGTCCCGGCGTTTTCGGACTCAAGGCTCGTTTTGATGCCGGCTGCGTGTATGAGGTTCGTCATGAGCACGGCGTTTCGCGTGACGGTTCGCATGTGGACGGGCCCGTGGTCGTTGTAGCCCAGGCGAACGATGGATACCGTGTTCGCGTATTCCTGCATTTGCTGGATTTCCGCGTCCTCGGCGAGGATTTCAGCGACGCGGCGCGCGGCGGAACCCGGGGCGAGCTCTTCGAGAATTTTCTTTTCGATTGACAGTTCTTTTGGAGATTTCATTGACTTGAATATACCTCCGTCGCGGGGCATGGGCAAGGATATTCGGGATTCGGCGTTGATGCGCGGCCCGCTCGGTCGCTATAATACGAGCCGCGATGGATAAGAAAGAAAGGAATAAGGAAGCGCTTTTTTCGGCGCTCATCGACTTAATGGCCGTGAAGCCGCTTTCGCGCATTTCCGTAAGCGAGCTGACCGAACGCGCGCGGGTGAATCGAACGAGTTTTTACGCGCTCTATAGCGACGTCGACGCGATGGTTCGGAGCATCGAGTCCGACCTTTCCCGTTCTCTCCGGGACGCGCTCGCCGCATACGAGCTTTCGGGAGGCTCGCACGACACGGCAACCGCCTTTTTCACGTTTCTTTTTGGATTCGTGCGCGACAACGCGCGCATTTTTCGGTTTTTGCTCACCCCCGAAAACAATAACATCGTAATCGCGAAAACCTGCGCCCTCTTGGGCGATTATCTTGAGTCAACTTCCCCGTCTCAGCGCTATTCCCAGGCGTACATGGCATTCGGTTGCATCGGCTTGATCCAGCGGTGGCTGAGCGACGGGGCGTCGGAATCCCCTGAATCGATGGCGGCCGTGATGGTTTCGTTCGTCGAGCAAGGAACGGGGCATTTGGACCCGGTCAAAGACCCTGGTCTCCGGCCATCCCCCGAGATCGCTCCCTAACGCTCAGTCTTGGCCCCCGCGGAGTTCCGCCTTAATCCAGCCTAACTGCGTCGAGAGGTCTTCCGTCTCGGTTTCCCAAAACGCCTTCGTGCCCCAGTCGGGGTATCGCCCCGCAAAACCGGGATCGTCGCGCTGTACTGCCTGCCAGGCGAGAAAATAGAGGTGCCGAAGGAAGCGCAAGGGCTCGACGAGGCGAATCTCCGCGCGGTCAAACGCGCGGAATTCCCCGTAACCCTCAAGAATGAGGTTGAGTTCCTTTCTCGCGCCCGAAACGCGGTCGGGGAGAAGGATCCAGAGGTCCTGAATGGCGGGGCCGGTCACCATGTCGTCGAAATCGATCACCGTCACCGCCTCCCCGTCGGAGCCCCCCGCGCGGAGCAAGTTTCCCCGGTGGCAATCGCCGTGAATGCGTATGCGCGCGTCGGGCAGAACCGCGTCGAGGAGGGGCGAGATGACGGCGAGCCCCTCGCCGCACACGTCGGTGAACTCGTCCTCGCATTCCGGGTGCACGAGGCTTCTCCCCAAAATGTCGGCCACTGACTTTGCCGCGGTTCCGCTCACCGACAGTATCGGCCTATCGGGCGCGGGCCGTTGCGCGCCGACGGCGTGGAGCCGCCCGATCACTCGGCCGAGCCTCAGCCAGTCCTCGTCGGTCTCGGGCTCGAACGTGCGCCCCGCCACGCGCGGAAATACCGCGAACGGAATCCCGTCAAGGTTTCCGAGCGTCTGCCCCTCATCGTTCGGGAGCGGCGGGACGACGGGAACTTCTGCACCGGCGCAATCGGCCAAAAAAGCGTGCTCTGCGAGGATTGCAGCGCGCGTCCATCGTCCGGGGCGGTAAAACTTCGCGATAAAGCGGTTGCCGTCCTCGTCGGAGAAGCCGAAAACGCGGTTAACGTAGCTGTTGAACGGGGTCAAAGCGCCGTCGAGATAGGCTCCGAGCCAGTCCTCGACGGCGTTCATGGCGAGATCGGGCGTGAGGCCCGCGAAGGCGAATTCGTTCGGTACGCGCATGGCGGCACTATAGCACGAATCGCCCGCGAAGTGGGCGGGAAAGTTACTCTTTCGCCTTGATGATGACGTTCATCGGCAGGGAGAATTGGATGCCCTCGGTTTCGAGGGCGCGCACTAAGGCGACGTTCGCGGTGGAGATGGTACCCGCGTAGTCCGCCCCTTTTTTTATCCAGTACACCACGGTGAGATCCCACGAGCTCGTCCCGACGCCCGAAAACCACGCCGTCGATCGGTCCTCGAGTCCTTCGTGGCCTATTTCCATCTGCTTAATGAGTTCCATCGCGCGCTCGATTTTCGCCGAGCTTTGGTCGCACGAAAGCCCGATCGTCTGGATAAAGCGCGTCGCCGGCTCGGAAGTGACGTTCTCGATGACGTTCTTCGAGAAGAAGGAGTTCGGCATCGTGAGCCGGCGCCCGTCGAGCGTCTCGAGCTTTGCGGTGCGGATGCCCATTTCCCGGACCCATCCGTCGTAGCCGGCGATTTTTATGCGGTCGCCGATGACGAACGGCGCGTCCACGAAAACGGTGACGCCCCCGAAAAAGTTCGCGATTGTTTCCTGAGCCGCGAAAGCGAACGCGAGTCCTCCGATGCCAAGGCCCGCGATAATGGTCTGCACGTTGTAGCCGACGTTATCGAGGGCGATGATGACGCCGAGCGTCCAGATGAGGGCGGTCGCCCCCTTGCGCAAAAATGGGAGCAGCTGGTCGTCGAGCTTCGAGTCCGATTTCTCGATTATCGGCACGAGAAATTCCGAGATGAGGTCGTTCAGGAGGCGGGCGAGCGCCCAGGTGATGACGAGAATGACGACGAACGTCGCCGCCTGATCCACTTTCGCGTCGACGCCCTCGGGAAACACGAGGCGGCGCTGGGCGTAATAAATGCCAAAAATGACGATCAGCATGGCGAGCGGCTCTTCGAGCATATCGATCGTGATATGCATGAATCGGGTTTTTTCCCGATCGAAAATCCGCTTGATTCCCTTCGTCGAGATAAAATAAAAAAGACGGGAAACCAGGACGCTGCCCGCGGCGATCGCGACGGCGATCAGCCACTGCTCGTAAGAATTGCCGTAAAACATACCGAGTGAACTCCTTAATTATGGGGAAGAAGTATAGATATCCGGCGATTCCGTGTAAAGGAACTCTCCCCGACCGTTAGCGAAAAAGCTCGTTTTGGTCCGCGCGGAGCTGCGCCTCGGCGCTCGCGGGAAACGCGAACATCGGCGCGGCGAGTCGGTTGAGCAGGGCGACGAGCTGTCGGCACTTATACGCCTCGTGATGCGCCTCCCCAATCTGCTCGGATTCCTCCCAGCTTTTCGAGTCGGAGATGCGGAGCTCGACGGGGAGCGAGTATTGCTGGGTCGTTACGCTCGATCGGTCGCGCCGCGCGTACTCCTCGGTTCCCGGCACGAGTATGCGAGCCGTCGCGGAGTCGCGGTGGATCGGCAGCGAGTATTTTATCTTGCACTGGAACTTTCGGTGCTTGTCCGACGTGTAGGGGTTTTTTACCGCGTTCATTCCGAGCGAGGCGAAAAAATCCTCGGCGATCGAGCGAATCTCGTCGTTCGTGTAACCGCCCCTCTCGCCGCCGCTGAGGCGGAGGCTTTCGCCGAGATGGCTCACCGCGGGATACATCTCCTCGGGCGAGTCGAAAAGCGTCTGCGTGATCGACGAGGACGAGGTGTATTCCTGCAGGATGACGCCGCGCTTTTGCAGGGCGTGGAACAGCGACAGGGAATGGTCCCTCGTGCGGAGTATGAACGTGATCGCGAGGATGTCGCGGATCGCGTACGCCTCCTCCTCGGAGTCTTTGCCGAGTTTGGCGAACATGCTTTCCGGGCTCTTGAGCCGGGCCTTTATCTCGACGATGTCGACTTTCACGCCGTCGCCCGAGTCGAACACGAGACAGCCGCGCGCGTCGTCCCTGCTCACCGATTCGGAGAGTTTCCCGAAAAACGCGGCGAGTTTCGCGTAGGCGCGCCGCGCGCACTCGTCGTCCGGGATGAGGCTTGCGTCGTTCCAATCGAGGTTAAAAAGTCCCCAAAGCTTGAGCCCGCGGGCTTCCATGCGCATGCCGAGCCGCGCGTAGTCGTTGATGTCCTGGCTGTCTTCCTCGATGGACTTTATGAGATGGCAGGTTTTCAGGATGAGGCACGACATCATTTTCCATTTGCGGGGAACCGCGAACGACCCTCCGGGGTATCCCTCGAACAGGTGCGGGTATTTCGCCGAGGAAGAAAGGATAAAAAGGTTTCGGGGGTCTTCGTCCACGAGATCTCGGAACGGACCGGGGCCGAGAAGCTCGCGGATCGTCCCTATGGCGCGGAGCTGTTCGCGATACACCGCCTCGGCGGGAGAGTTGAGGTTGGCGAGTTTCTCGAATTGGGCGCGTACCGTCGGCAGGAGTGCCCCGTCGACGTACTCGATGGCGGTGCGCACGTAGGCGCCCGCCCGCGATATCTCCCGAGAGATGTCCCCGCCGCGGTTCGTGTCGAATCCGCGGTTCGCCATCATGCGCGACGCGCGCTCTAGGGCCGTCGCGTAGCTGTCGCAGTTGCGTAGCAGGTATGGCGTCATTTCCCCGCGGTCGAGGACTGAGCCGAAAATTTCGTGAAAGAGCTCTTGCTTTCCCATGGTCGTGCGAAAACGTTCCTTATATTTTAAATTTCGGCGAATACACGAAAAACTCGCGGCGATTATACGCGAGCTGCGTCGCCTGCGCTTCCTCGAAGCCGATTTTGCGGAGTCGGGACAAATAGTCGGAAACGCGCTCCGCGTACTTCCAGTCGTTCAGCTTAATCGTAAGAAAACCGCGCCGCGTCGCGAGTTTTTTCCCGTGAACGTCGCGGAGTGTTTTTACGACGTGGGAAAGCTCCCCGAGCGCGTCCTCGGGCGGGATGCTCATGTCCATGACGATCCAGTCCGGATTGACGTTCGCGAGATCTTCCGGCGTGACGAAACGGGCCGGCTTCCTGATATGGTTGAACTTGCCGCTTGCCATGACGGAATCTGCCATAAACTGCGGGTCGATGCCGGTCACCGAGAATCCCCGGTCGATGAGCGCAGTAGAGGCGCCGCCCGGCGCGCAGCCGATTTCGAGCGCGGTCCACCCCGGCTGCATGACGGGGCGGAAACGAAGGATCGCTTCCTCTATCTTGAGCCAGGCCCGCGACGGCGAGTGCTCCGGCACGGCGAGCGGCGGAATGTTTCCCGCCGCGGGCGAAAGCCGGTCGGTATGGACGTGCCTACCGAGAAACACGTGGCGCTCGTCGATCCAAATGAGGTCGTAAACGGCTTCCCCGGGGCGGGGTTCCCGTTCCGTCGCCGTTGGAAGGCCGCCCGTCGCCGCTATTCCTCGGCCGCGAGTCCAGTCGTCGGGCTCTTCTCCCGGCACGTACTGATCGCGGTCGAACGCGCGAACGACCGCCTCGGGCGGGATAAGCGCCGCGAGTTGCGGGATTTCTTCCGCAGATCGCGCTTGCGCGACGGATTCTCCCCAGAGCCGGACGAAAACCGGCGCGGGAATTTCGGGAAACGCCTCGTCGGCGTTTTCTTGCTTAAACGTTACGAAGCCGGGGCGGGAAAAAGAAAAGCGCAAATCGGGATGCGCGGCCGTCACTTCGGCCTTAACGGCCTTTTCGGCGCCGATTTGGCAAGTAGCGAAACAAAATCTCGGTGTCACGCGCAACAGTATAGCGCGACTTTGCCGCTCCGTACAGGGCGGCGCGACACTGGCGCATCGCCCGGCGATGGGATACACTGGCTCGCGTTGGGGGACGCGATGAACTGCATCACGCTTGATTCCGGCGACCTGGATTTCGCCCGCGAATGTTTCGGTTTTTACGATAAATTGAGCCAATCCGAGATTTCGACGCTCGAGCGCGCGATCACGCGGCTGCGGTTCCCGAAAGGGGCGACCCTGCGGAGCCGCGACGCCGACTGCCTCGGCGTCCTCCTCGTGCGGGAAGGGGTGCTTCGCGCCTATATCGCCTCGGACGACGGCCGCGAGGTGACCCTGTACCGGCTCGGCGCCGGCGAGGTGTGCATCCTTTCGGCTTCCTGCGTCCTCAATAACATCAACTTCGACGTTTCGATCGAGGCCGACAGCGACGTCGACGTGCTCAAGATCGGCCTCGGCGCCTTCGATTCCCTCGTGAAAAACAACGTGTGGGTCGAGAACTTTTCCTATAAAAACGCCATAGAGCGCTTCGGCGACGTCATGTGGGCGGTCGAGCAGGTGATGTTCATGCGCTTCGACAAGCGGCTCGCCATCTTTTTGCTCGACGAGTCGGGACGCTCAATCGACGGCGAAATCCGCGCCACGCACGAGCAGATCGCGAAATACGTCGGGAGCGCGCGCGAGGTCGTGTCCCGCATGCTCAAGAGCTTCGAGTCGCAGGGCCTGCTCGAAGTCGCGCGCGGCTCCATAAAAGTGCGCGACCGGGACGGCTTGCGCAAGCTTACCGCCTAGGGTCGGATATTCCTTCTTTTTGCCGTACCGTCAGACCGTGGCCTTCAGCGCCGCGTCGAGTTCCTTTTTTAAATCCTCGATATCCTCGATGCCGACCGTCATGCGGATAAAGTCGTCGGTGATGCCGACCTCTTTTCGCTCGGCGGCCGTGAGGTTACGGTGCGTCGTGCTTGCCGGATGGATGACGAGGGTTTTCGTGTCGCCGATGTTCGTCGTGTGCGAGAGCAGCCTCACCGAGTTAATGAATTTCCCGCACGCGGCGAAGCCTCCCTTCACTCCGAAACCGACCATCGCGCCGGGCGCGTCGCCGCGCAGGTATTTTTTCGCGAGCTCATGCGACCGGTGTCCCTCGAGCGCCGGGTAGCATACCCATTCGACGAGCGGGTGCTCCGAGAGAAATTTTGCGAGCGCGGCGGCGTTCGCGCAATGCCGTTCCATGCGGAGGTGAAAGCTTTCCATTCCGTGAATGAGCAAAAACGCGTG
>QKAR01000092.1 GCA_003246335.1 Spirochaetales bacterium
CAACCTGCAATTCGAGGATCTTTCGGTCGAGTCGCAGGACTTTCGCGCGTAACCGACACAGCGGGACATTCGCCGCTTCAGTTTATGCGAACAGCGTCAGTAATCCGGCCAACACGACAATACCGAGGATCGGGATGAATATGCTCGCCCCGATCAGCACCATCACGATAACGACGAGCCCGCCGACGAGGCTAATCGCCAATTTTAAGATAGAGAAGCCAAGCCGCAGAAAGAACCCGGACAGTAAAAATAGAAGGAGCAAGAAACCAATAAGTACCATGCCATTCACCTCGTAATGATTAAACAGTTGAAGTAAACCAGTTTGCGCGTTTTTAATCAAACGGTTTACGCCGGGATGGAAAACGCAAAAAAAAGCATCCGCGCCACGGTTTTCGCGACTGTTCAATTGCGCAATGTTTACGCTTGAAGCCAGTTGCTTTTCTCCTCTATTTAAGTTGATGCGTGGTAATATTCTAACCTGATGCTATCGTAAGTTGTACGCAGAACAATTACCTGTCGTGATGATGAGTATTGTTTTCCCGTCTGCTGACAGTCTTGCCGAATTCCCATAATAATTTGTATCGTCGTCAGTTATCAGTTTTGACACTGGTGACCAGACTGCGTCGTCGTTAGCGGACATGCACTTGAAGTATAGTGTTGCCAGAGCAGAGGATAGAGGCAAGTAAAATGGTTAACGAACAAAGGTTCCCACCATCAGAAGTCAATAAACGGCTTTGGATTCCCAAGGATACTATGGACAATTGAGTGTCTGGATACACTGCTACGGCAACCGGCGCACGTGCAGGTGAGCGGTCCTATGCCGTGTTCATGCCAGAGAATGCAAGGCTCCGTAAGGATTTATCAGAGTCGCGAACGGCAAAAGAAATCCTATACAGCCGCAACGGATTTTACAAAGACATAAGACCCGGGAGGGATCATTTTGGCCGAATCTTTGACCATATCGTTCTTGCCTGCGCTCAGAAGTGCAAATACCAAACAACGACGTATTCTCGTCATGGTCTTCAGATAGCTCCGAAGCTTCTCGATCAGCTGTTTACGGATTCACTGCCCGGACATGTGTGGGGGCAGATAGAATCAACATTGCAACCGGTAAGTGATGCCTCGTCTTGGCAGAGGGTAGAGCTTAGGATCAAAGCAATAGTCGATAGGGCTATAGGGCCCGAATGCCGAAAAAACCGTTTGTCGAAGTCTTGAAAAATGATCTCGCCTTTCGCGTACCGAAAACAGAAAGTATAAGAAGGCCGTGAAGTCATACGGCTTTCGGGTTTCTCCATCGCGGAAAGGGAATCGGTTTGATATTTCGTCGACGGAAATTTTTTGGGTTTGTTTTAAGCAAGTGTCGATATATCGACGGTCACGAAAATTCGCGACGAGTGCCGAGGAACTCGCCGGCGGCGCCGAATCCATGCGGGAATTGATTTCATTTTTTATAATGGCGTCGTTGGGAATTTTTGATTCTTTGGCGGGAAAACCAACGCAGGATCAGTCGGTCCGGGACGCGCCAATGACGCGAACCCGTCTTGAGGCCTCGTCGATTTCAAGTTCCGTGCGTCCGGAAATTCCGCGAGCCGCCCCGTATCCGGCGATGAGTTCGCCGATGGAAAGCCGCTGGCTTTCGAAAGGCGGGAAGAGCGCCTCCGTTGCGGCAGAGGCGATGCCGGTAGGCATCCCGTCGGAACCGAAAATAAGGTCGCGTCCGGGAATGAAGCCTCCCTCGTCGATGAGCATCCGGAAGGGGTTGTTCGCTTCTCGGTAAGGCGGTGGCAGCCGGTCGGCATAATCGCGGGAATCGCTCGAGAAGTTTGGCTGCATGGAGAGAACGGCGCCGAGCCGCTTTGCCCGATCGGCCTGAGATCGACCGATGAACTGCGCATGCTCAAGCCGAACCGTCGGGAACGCGCCGCCCGACGGACTCGCCGCCTCGATGGCCGAAAGCCCCTGTTCGATCGCGAGTTCGCCGATGGCGTGCAGGGAAACCGAGGCTCCCCAGGACGAGATTTCTGACAGGAGAACGGCGAGTTCCGCATCGGAATAGGTGAAAAGGGGGCGTCCTGAACCGATCCAGGGTCCGGCGATCGCGGCGCTTCGGGCGCCGATGGCCCCGTCGAGAAAGAGCTTTATCCCCGAAACGGCCGATCGCTGATCGGCGTTCAAACTCCGGTAAAGTGTGGGAGAAACCCAGGAACGCACGCGGTCGGCGCAGCGTCCCGCGCGGAGCACATCCAAAACCGCGGCGGAAGTAACGGTCATCTCGTCCGATGATCCGATGCCTAACGGCACAAGGGTGTCGATATACGATAAAAAAGCCGTTGCGGTGACCGGCGAGAGCTCGCAATAGGCCGCGAAAATCGCGGGAAGGTTCGCCTCGCACCACGCTTGATCCGCCCGCCGGCCGGCGACTTCGGGAACGGCGCGTTCCAAGTACGGCACGCCCGCGTCGCTCACGGCGAATCCGTGAAGGCTGAAGTTGATGAGCAGGACCGGCGGCAATCGCGACAGTTCGGCATTGGATAGGGGCAGCTCGTTCGTGCGCCATCCTTTTGCCACCGTTAGCCGGTCGCGCGGCAAGTTTTCTAGAAGTTTCATGGCTTCGTTCGGCGGGAGGACTGACAAGTCGGGGCAAACGGATAGTGCCGAATAGAGGCTCGCATGGTTATGGTTGTCGTGCAGGAGCGGAATGCTTTCCACGTATCGTCGGTTCATGCGCTTACTATAATCGGTCACCGATTTACGGACAAGTTAGGGGTGGGCGCCAGTCGGAACAATTTCCGTTATTATGTCGATGTCGCGGCGCCGTGAGTCGAACAAAACCGTCCCGGCATCCCGGGACGGCGGTTAGCTCCGGCTCCGATCCGCATTGCGCCGCGGCCGCCGGAAGGGAAACTGCTTTCTTTCGCTTATGCTAAATGGGCTTTCAAGAATTTTTCGATCTTATCGAAAGGAATAATATCCTTTTGATCGTATAGGTCGATGTGTTTCGCGCCGGGAATGATCACCAATTCCTTATTGTCCCCGGTCAGCTTCTTGAACGCGTCCTTGCTAAAGTAGACGGAGTGCGCTTTTTCGCCATGGATCATCAGGACCGCGTTGCGGATTTCGTCGCTGTATTGCAGGATCGGCATATTGGCGAACGAAATCGAGGAGGTGACGTTCCATCCGCCGTTCGAATTCAGCGAACGGGGGTGATAGCCGCGCGGTTTCTTATAATACGTGTTGTAATCCTTGAAAAACTGCGGCGCTTCCTCCGGTACCGTCTCCGGGACTCCACCGGCAAGCGCGTACGAACCGCCTTTGTAGTCCTTCGTGCGCTGCGCGTTCAGCTGCTTTCGCATTTCATACCGAGCGTTCGCGTCCATGGAGTCGAAATACCCGTTCGCCGTGACGCGCGTCATATCGTACATGGTGGACGTTACCGTCGCCTTGACGCGCGTATCGATCGCCGCGGCGTTCAGCGCCATTCCACCCCAGCCGCAGATGCCGATGATCCCGATTTTTTCGGGATCGACCTGGTCGAGCGTCGAAAGATAATCAACCGCGGCGGAGAAGTCTTCGGTATTGATGTCCGGAGAGGCCACATACCGAGGATTTCCGCCGCTTTCGCCCGTAAACGAAGGATCGAAGGCGATCGCGAGAAAACCCCGTTCCGCCATCGTTTGCGCGTACAATCCCGACGACTGCTCTTTTACCGCGCCGAAGGGGCCCGATACCGCGATCGCGGCGAGTTTTCCGCTCGCCCCTTTGGGTTCATACAAATCGGCCGCCAGCGTCACGCCGTAGCGGTTATGAAACGTTACCTTGCGATGATTAACCTTGTCGCTGAGCGGAAAAACCTTGTCCCATGCCCGGGTCAAGGTTAATTTTTCATTGTCCATAAAACACCTTCCTATAACTTACGAAATATCCAGCTCTCAGTAGTTATAGGGTAAAAGTAATCTTGGATTCTTATACTAAGTGCAACACTACTGCTATTAAAAGGGAGAACTATGATAGTCTTTGTAATGTCCGGTTCCGACCAAGAAAAAGGACTAAACAATGAACTATACACAGCTCTCCCAAGATGAACGGTACTACATTTCTACTATGCGCGCCAAGAAGGTGTCATTCCGGCAAATTGCACGGGATTTAGGCCGTTCCCCAAGTACCGTTTCCAGGGAATACTGAACCGCCCCGGGATTGCCGGAGACCGAGAAGTTTGAGAGGATAACGGTCATGGGCAAAGAAAACAGGTTTTCACCCGAGGTGAAAGAGCGGGCGGTCAGGCTGGTGTATGAACAGCAAAAAGAAACTGAATCGCAGTGGGCG
>QKAR01000034.1 GCA_003246335.1 Spirochaetales bacterium
TCGTTCGCCGTGTCCGTGCTCGTCATTTCGTGTCCGTGCGCCCTGGGACTGGCGACTCCGACGGCCATCATGGTCGGTTCTGGAAAGGGATCCCAGAACGGAATACTCGTGAAAAACGCCGAGGCGCTCGAGCTCGCGAACGCGGTCGACACGGTCATATTGGACAAAACCGGGACGATTACCGAGGGAAAGCCGCGCGTTACCGATATCGTGTCGGTATCCCTGCTCGACGACAACGAGTTGCTGACGTACGCGGCTTCCATCGAGGCCCGGTCCGAGCATCCGCTCGCGTTCGCTATTCTCGTTGAGGCGAAGAAATCCGGCCTCGATCTCTATCCGGTGGAAGCTTTTCGCGCGTATCCGGGCGAGGGAGTTTCCGCGGATATTCGGGGGAAGACGTATTACGCGGGAAGCCCGCGGCTTTTGGAAAAAAACGGCGTGAACGTCGGCGAGCTCATGCCGGTCATCGGCCGCTTGGCGGCCGAGGGAAAATTCCCCTTCTGCTTCGGCGCGCGCGGTGAAACGCTCGGCGTCATCGCCGTTTCTGACGTGATAAAGGAAGGAAGCCGCGAGGCGGTCGCGGCCTTTAAGCGCATGGGGGTCGACGTCATCATGCTGACCGGGGATAACCGGTTCACGGCGGAAGGCGTGCGAACGGCCGCGGGAATCGACCGCGTCGCGGCCGGGCTCCTGCCGGAAGATAAGGCCGAGGTCGTCAAAAAACTTCGGTCCGAGGGCCGCGTCGTCGCCATGATAGGCGACGGAATCAACGACGCGCCGGCGCTCGCCGAGGCCGACATCGGGGTCGCGATCGGCTCGGGAACCGACATCGCGATTGGCTCGGCGAGCATCGTTCTGGTGCGCGACCGCCTCGACGACGCGGTCGCCGCGCTGCGCCTCGGCAAGGCCGTCATCAAGAACGTTAAGGAAAATCTTTTTTGGGCGCTTTTCTATAATTGCCTGGCGATCCCGCTCGCGGCCGGCGCCCTGTATCCCGCTTTTGGCTTGCGCTTGAACCCGATGATCGCGGCCGCCGCCATGAGCCTCAGCTCGGTTTCGGTCGTGCTCAACGCGTTGCGCTTAAATAAATTTTCGAGAGGAGTCAAACATGACGAAGGAATTTAAGGTTGAGGGCATGAACTGCGGCCATTGCGCGTCGCGCGTGGAAAAGGCGGTCGTCGCCAAGGGTTTCGCCGCGATGGTCGATTTACCGGCTAAAACGCTTTCGGTGACGGCGGACGGCCCCATCGACGACGCGGCGGTCGCGAAAGCGGTCGAGGACGCCGGCTATCGCGTCGTGCCGTGAAAGAAGAAGGGGAGAAAATTTCTCGGCTCCTGCGGACCGCGCGGGGGCAGATCGACGGCATACTGAAGATGGTCGCGGAAGACCGGTATTGCGTCGATATCTCGAACCAGCTGATGGCCGCCTCGTCCATCCTGCGCAAGGCGAACGCGGAAGTGCTTCGCGCTCACCTTGAGCATTGCGTCAGCGATTCCCTGCGCCTGGACGACGCCTCGGCCCGCACGGAAAAAATCGCCGAATTCGTCGAGCTGCTGGAAAAGAACGTGCGATAAAATTACAGTCGACAAACGGTCGAGACCTCGGTATACTGACGGAAAATCAAAAGTGGTGGGACACTATGACAGACGTAGAATCCGCGGCTTTGCGCTCCGAAATTTTGGCGCTTCTTCGCCCGGGAGACTATTCGGCTTCGTTGGCGCCGAATGACGATTACCCGTGCGGTGATTCGTTTGCGTCCTTATTGCGATGCGTCGTTCACCTGGAATTTTCCGAGGCCGAATCGATCGCCCATTGGCGCTCAATTTTGGCCACGCTCCGGGAGCTTGAGGCCTCGGTCGGACGAAAACTCAGCGTGTACTCCGCCATAGTCGACCATTTTACCGCCAAAACATCGGCCCTTTCCAATCCATTGCTCGTCGAGGCGCTCATTTTTCGTCAAACCGAGCAAATGGCGATGGTTGATCCCCTCACGGGAGCGTTCAATCGCCGGTACATGGATCTCATCCTCAAAAAAGAATGCACGCGCTGCGAACGCTACGAAAAGTCGTTTTCCGTCTGCATTCTCGACCTTGACGATTTCAAGGCGGTAAACGACACGAAAGGCCATCTTTTTGGGGATGCCGTGCTGAAGGAATTTTCGTCTTTGTTGCTTTCCTCCGTCCGGGAGGAGGACGTGGTGTGCCGGTACGGCGGCGAGGAATTCCTCCTCGTCATGCCGGAAACCGATTCCGCCGGCGCGTATTTGTTCGCGACCCGACTGCGCGCTTTGGCGAAAGCGTCGCCGTTTTTCCGGGAAACCGGCATTACGTTTTCCGGCGGGACGGCGAGTTATCCTTCCAGCGCGCGGGATATCGAAAACCTCATTCACGCCGCCGACACCGCCCTCTATCAGGCGAAATTCAACGGGAAGGATCGCGTGCGATCGGCTCCCGAGGATCGCAGAAAATCAAACAGGCTCGATAAATCCGTATCGTTTCGGGTGCTCGACGGACCTGCCGCGCAATCGGAAAACCGAACGCATAACATTTCCCTCGGGGGCTTTCAGTTTGAGTCCTCGGAACATTACCGCCTGCATAGCGACCTTCGCCTGATATTTCCCTCGGGCCAAACGTCCGCGGACGCGGAAGTGGAGGGTCAGATTACGTGGGTCCGGCGGCTGAAGGGCCGTAACGTGTACGGCGTGCGCTTTATGGACGAGCAAGTCGGCTTACGGGCCGAGTTGGACGAGACGCAAGGCTCGGTCGCCCAAACGCTGTAGATTAAGGTATTCGTGGAAAGAATATATATCGAGATCACGAATGCCTGTAATTTGGCCTGTCCGTTTTGCCCCCCGCATTCGCGCGGGTCCTCTTTCATGTCGGTAGAAAATTTTAAGGCGATACTCCGCTCTCTGCGCGGTTCGGCCAAGCTCCTGTATTTTCACGTGAAAGGGGAGCCGTTGCTGCATCCCGATTTGCCCGCGTTTCTCGATATCGCCGCGACCGGGGGGGTCAGCGTCGCGCTGACGACGAACGGCACGAATCTAGCCGGCGCCGTGGGCGCGCTTTCCTCCCGCGCGAACTTGCGCCGGGTCAACGTGTCGCTTCAGGCCGTGGCCGGAATGGGCGAGACGATGCGCGACGCGTATCTCGCGAACGCCCTTTTGGCGGCTCGCGAGCTTTGCCGCAGCATGACCCCGTCGAATCCCGATTTCCTCGCGAGCCTGCGCCTGTGGACGAAAGAGACCGCCGAGACCGCGCGAACCGTCGCGTCCATAGAGGCGTTTTTCGGTTTGGGATCGGGCGCACTCGCCGAGGGATTGCGGGGCAAAAACGGGTTCGTGATCGAGCCGGGAATCGCGGTTCACGCGGCCGAGACTTTCGAGTGGCCAAGCCTCGACGCGCCCGATCGCGGCGGGCGAGGATTCTGCCGCGGGCTCCGCGACCAAGTGGGAGTTTTAGTGGACGGGACCGTCGTGCCGTGCTGTCTCGACGGCTCGGGCGTCGTCGCCCTCGGTAACGCGCTCGAAACCCCCCTCCCCGAAATTCTCTCGTCGGCGCGCGCCCGCGCGATATACGACGGCTTTTCGGCCCGACGCGTCGTTGAGCCGCTCTGCCGCCGCTGCGGCTATCGAACGCGGTTTTCCCGCCCGTCCGACCGATAAAAAATCGGGGTTTGGCAACTTTCGCGCGTTTCACGGTGTCGAATACGGCAACGAGGAGCGAGCCATGAATCTTGAAAAAAGACACATAACCGTTTGGGGCGACTCAATCCTGAAGGGCGTAGTCCTTGACGAGGGGACCTCGACGTATCGCGTATGCCCCGACAACGCGGTTTCCCGATTCGCCGACGCGACGCGGGCGATAATAGCGAATCACGCGAGTTTCGGCATGACCGCCACCAAGGCACGAGAGCGAATCCTTCGCTCGATAGAGCGCACTCCCCCACGCCCCGACGACATCGTCCTCGTCGAATTCGGCGGAAACGATTGCGACTATCACTGGACCGACATATCCGCCCGTCCCGAGGAGCATCACGAGCCGAAAACGCCGATAGAGCTTTTTGGCAGGACACTGCAGGAGATCGTCGACGTATTTAAGAATTTCGATATTTTGCCGGTATTGATGACGCTGCCCCCGTTGGACCCGAATCGCTATCTTGATTGGGTTTCTCGCGGCCTTAACCGCGCGCGCATCCTAAAATGGCTCGACGACGTCAATAAAATTTACCGTTGGCAGGAGGCGTATAATGACATCGTGGCGGAGACTGCGCAGTCGAACGGCCTGCGGCTCATCGACGTTCGCAAGGATTTTCTCGTGAGCGAGCGGTATTCGTCCCTCATTTGCGGTGACGGCATCCATCCGAGCCCGAGCGGGCAAGAAACGATTTTTAAATCTTTCATAAATTACGCCGCGACGTCAGCCTGAATTCCCCCGTCGGGATTTTCCAAAGCCCTTTTTTCGTGTAAAATGGGGTAAACGGAGAGAAAAACATGTTCAGCACGACGAGGGCTTTTTTTAAAATCGCGGCATACTTACTGAGGACTAAAAAGTCGCTGACGCAGGCGCGGAAATTCGAGCGCGAGGGGAAAATATCCGAGCGCGACGCGATCGTCAATCAGCTCGTTCCCGATTGGGCCCGCTACGTCGTGAGCACGACCGGTTCCTCCGTCGAGATCGTCGGCGCCGAGCATGTCCCGACGGATACGGCGGTCGTGTTCGTAGGAAACCATCAGGGCTATTTCGACATCCCGATCCTTTTGGGCTTCGTCCCGAAACCGAAAGCCTTCATCTCGAAAATCGAGATTTTAAAAGTCCCCGTGCTTTCCGGCTGGATGGAAATGATGCAGTGCACGTTCCTCGACCGAAAAAACATGCGCCAATCGATCAAGGCGATGGACGAGGCGGTTCAAACCGTCAAAAAGGGCTACTCGCTCGTCATTTTCCCGGAAGGTACCCGAAGCCGCGGCGGTCCCGTCGCGGAGTTCAAGGCGGGAAGCTTTAAGCTCGCGGTCAAGGCCGGCGTCCCCATCGTTCCCGTCACCATCGACGGGTCGTGGCGCATTTACGAGGGCTCAAAAAAAGTCGCGCCCGCCCACGTTCGCGTAACCCTTCACGAGCCCATCCCCACGGCGAATATTTCCCGCGAGGAGTTGCAGTCCCTCGCGGAGCGGACGCGAGCGGTCATCGTTTCTAAACTCGAGGGCTGACGCATGCCCGATGATCGATGGCTTCTCGTATGCGATATCGATCACACCATCCTCGACCCTGAGCTGCGAAATCCCGGACTCGCGGAGCTTAATAAATTTTTGGCCGATTGCCGGGACCATGTCTCCTTCGCGCTTTCTTCCGGCAGATCCCTGGACGGCATTGCGCCGATCGCCGACGGCTTCCCGATCTGCAAGCCCGATTGGATCATCGCGAACGTCGGGACTTCGCTCTACTCAGGCCTGACCGAGGACACCGAGGACGAGGTTTGGCGCGCGCGGATGACCCGCGAGTGGGGCAGGGCGGAGATTCGCGCGGCTCTCGCCGATTGTCCCGGGCTCGTCGAGCAGGAATCGTCGGCGCAAGGCTCGTGCAAACTTTCGTATTATTTTACCGCGCCCGTGCCCGTCGTGCTGCCCGTTTTGCGCCGACGACTCATGCCGTGGATTCTTTCCAGTAAATTCGCCGTCACGCTCGATCGGTATCTCGACGTCATGCCCATCTGGGGCGGCAAAGGGGCCCCCGTCGAGTACCTCGCGCTCAAAGAGGACATTCCCCGCGATCGCGTGGTCGTGTGCGGGGATTCGGGCAACGACCGCGACATGATTTCGCTCGGCTTCAAGTCGATCGTCGTCGCGAACCATTCCCCCGATCTCGACGACCTTCGCGTTTTCCCGAACGTGTATTTCGCCGAGCGCGACGCCGCGTTGGGCGTGCTCGAGGGGCTTTCCCATTTTTTCGTCGGGGTTTCAAAAAAATGAGGCCGTTCGCGCCGCGCGTTTCGCGGGGAGCCGTTCCGCGCCCATGCTAAGGGAATTCGTCCGCGTCCGTCAGGAAGAAACCGGCTTTCGCCGACTTTTCACCGATGAGCTGTTCGATCTGTACGTGTGGTACGAGGATAGGACGCGCGCGCGCATGATCGGCTTTCAACTCGTCTATCGGTCGGGTCTCGACGAAAAGGCCCTTACGTGGACCGAGCGCGACGGGTTCCTCCACACGAAAGTCGACGACGGCGACCGAAAGACGAACCAGTCTCCCATTCTCGTCCAAGACGGCCTTTTCGCTTACGCGGACGTGCATCGCGAGCTTTCGCTCCGCGTCGCCGACCTTGAGCCGGATGTGCGCGATTTCGTCATGGAAAAAATCGAGTCCTGCGCTGACGACGGCCGCATCGCGCTCCGATAACCGGTAGAAAGGTCAATGAAGCGTAGTTTCGGCATCCCTTTCCGGGCCTCCCGTCCTTGACGGAAAGCCGTCCGAATTTTTATACTGCGGGCATGGGAGAAAAACCCGAGCCGCGCCTTCCGGGCGGTTATACCATCGCGGCGCGGCACCTCGTTTCCTTCTTGTTTCTCATCGCGTTGCCCACTCTCGTCGTCATCCTGCTCACCGGCTACGCGTTTCGGGGCGAGATCGTCCGCATCACGACGGAGCAGCGGTTGGGCTCGCTCGAGCAAACGTCGGCGGGCATCGACGAGGGGGCGCAGGAATTCGCGCTCATGGCTGCCTCTCTCGTCTCCGACCGCAGCCTGACCGCGCAAACCGGCGCGTACGCCCTCGCGCGCGCGTATGACCAGCGGTACCTCATATCACTCTCGCTCGACGAAATTTTCAATCGGTATTTCATCACGTCACGGCAACTTGGCTCCTTTTTCGTTTTTTTCAGCGACGGCAGCGGGCCCTATAAATGCAGGAATTATTCCGGCGTCGAGTTCAGCGACCGTGAGCTGCGCTCTTTTCTGTCCGAAGGCGCCGTCCGCCCCGGCTTCGTAAAATTTCTCGACACCGCCGGACCCGCCGTTTCCTTGCCCGGCGAGACTCCCTCGATCTCTCTCGTCATAACCATGCCGCGCGAGACGTCGGCCGTTTCGGGTCTCGGGGGGCTCCTGCTCTCGTTTCGGCAATCCCAGCTCGGCGACTTTATCGCGCAGAAAAACGACGTCTCCACGGCGAACGGAAAATACCGATCGACGACGTTTCTCGTCGGGACGAACGGCCTCGTGCTCGCCTCAAGCGACGTCTCTTTGGTAGGGGCCGATTTTGACGCGGTAAAGTCGTCTCTCGGCGGCCGGTTCGTCGTGCTCGAGCGGGGAGTCGCGACGCCGAAATGGAGGATCGCCGAGGCGATCGACATAAAAAGCCTCACCTCCCGCGTGGACGCGCTCATGCTGTACGTCTACGCGGCGCTCATCGTCATTCTCGCGCTGTCGCTCGGGTACAACACTCTTTTTTATCGGCAGATCGTATCCCCCCTGCACGCGCTCGCGCGCGAGATGGGCGCGGTGTCGACGGAAAATTTCTCCGCGCGGGTCGAGCCTTGCCGGTTCCCCGAGCTCAATAGCCTCGGCGATTCCTTTAACGTTATGGTCGCGGAAGTGGCGACGCTGACGGATGAAATTAAGGCGGAGCAGGCCGAGCGGGTGAAAAGCGAGATCGAGGCCCTGCGGTACCAGCTCAACCCGCACTTCCTGTGCAACACGCTTAACTCGATTCGCATGATGGCCCTCATCTCGAAAAACGAGGCCATCTCGAAGATGACCGCCTCCCTCATGACGATCACCGAGGACAACCTCGGCCGCGACGACACAATTTACCCGCTGTCGCGCGAGCTCAAGAACATCGATAGCTACGTGTACATCATGAAAGTCCGCTACGGGGACAGTTTCGAATTTTTCAAGGACGTGGACTCTTCGCTTCTCTCTCTCGGCGTCCCGTCGATGATCCTGCAGCCGCTCGTCGAGAATTCGATATTGCACGGGCTGCACGGGCTTCCCCGGCAGGGCTCGATCACCGTCGCCGCCGCGATCGAGGGCGACTCGCTTCGACTCGACGTGCGCGACAACGGCTTCGGGATGGACGAGGAGCGGCTCGAGCGAATTTTCGACCCTCAGGGTTCGGGCTCGCGGGGACTCAATCGCATCGGGCTCTACAACGTTCGCAGAAGGCTCGTTCTCCTATACGGGCCGGCTCGGGACATTCGCGTCTCCAGCTATCCGGGAGAGGGAACTGTCGTGACGCTCATGCTTCCCATCCTCGACCCGCCCGAAGAGCCGACCGTTTCCTCCATTGGCGTCTCTCGCGAGGGTTCTGCCCATGATTGACGTACTTATCGTCGACGACGAACCGCTCGTCCTCCTGACCATTCGTTCCCTATGCGATTGGAAAGTCCGGGGTATCCGGATCGTCCATGAATGCCAAAACGGCAAGGACGCGCTCGAGTTCGTCCGGGAACACGCGGGCATCGACGTGATCGTTACCGACGTGGATATGCCGGTCATGAGCGGACTCGAGCTCGCGGAGGCCGCGCGCGCCGAGGGCGTGACGGCGGGCATCGCATTCTTGAGCGCCTACAGCAACTTTGACTACGCGAGGCGCGCGTTCAAGTCGGGCGCGAGCGATTACATCCTTAAGACGGAGCTTGACGCGGATCGGCTCGTCGCCCTTATAGAGAAATGCGCGGCGACCCGATCGATTGAGTCGGCTCCTGCGACGACCGATTCGGCGACGGAAGGCGCCCGCGAGGAATTTTTTCGGGCGTCGTTCGATCGGCCCGACGGCGACCACTCCGGAATTTTCCCCGCGGCCGCGTTCTCCGCGGGCTTTCCCCTCTCGTTCATGATCCTTCGTCCCGGCGACATGCCCCTCGTCCGCCAGCGGTACGGCGCTAACCTCCTGGATTTTAGGCGAACCTCGGAAGACTTGCTTCGCCATTACGTGCCTTCCTCAGTCGGCGACTGCGGCGCGATATCGTTTGACCTCTATTACGTTTTCGCGTCGGACGGGGACGCGCTCGATAAAGTATACGATCTTTTTTACGAGGCAAGTTGGGCGTACCTCGACATCGGCTTCGAGCGACGGCGGGGCCCCGCCGTTTCCTGCGTCGCGGAACTTTCGCGCGCGATGGCGGATTGCGTCGCGGGGTTCGTTCCCCCGAGCCGCATCGTCGTGCGCACGCGACGCTACATACGTGAGCACTACGGGAAGCGGGACCTCGACCTGCAGGAAATCGCGGAATACAGTCAGGTGAGCAAGAACCACCTGAGCTGGGAATTCGCGCGGGAGAGCGGCGAGAACGTTTCCGATTTCATCGCGCGCACGCGGATCGCTGAGGCGAAAAAACTCCTGCTGGAAACGAACCTGAAGACGTACGAGATCGCCGAGCGCGTCGGTTACTCCAACGCGGAAACGTTCTGCCGCGCCTTTCGCAAGGCGACGGGCACGAGTCCCCGGCGTTTTTCCTGAACGAGGGTCAATCAATCGGAATATCCGTCATTTACGGTCGCGCGCAGGCGGGGCATACTGAACGAGGACAAGGTAAGGAGGTCCTTTCGTATGAACAGGAAATTTTTTAGCGTATGCGCGTTCGCGCTGATCGCCGCGGCGTCGGTATTCGCGGGCGGCGGCTCGGATTCTTCGAAGAGCGGCGGCAAAATCGTCTTGAAGATGGGCGACAATTTGCCTGACAGGAAAAACGGTTTTGGCGCTGTCGTCGAGCAAATCAACGCCGAGTTTAAGGCGGCGCACCCCGACGTCGACATCGTCACCGAAAGCTATCAGGATCAGCCCTGGCAGGAAAAAGTAAAAATTTACGCCACGGCGAACCAGCTCCCCGACGTCATCAAGTACTGGTCGTTCCCCGGCATGATGAAGCCCCTCATCGACGCGGGCCTTCTCGAGAAAATGAATATCTCCGATTTCCGCGGCTACGGCTACATGCCCGGCGCCCTTGAGGGCAACGTTTACGACGGAAGTCTCTACGGCATCCCGATATCGGGGGATATGTGGGTCGTTTACGTGAACAAGAGCCTTTTCGCGAAGGCCGGAGTCCCGATCCCGACGACGTGGGATGATATCATCGCGTCCGCCCCGAAATTCAAGGCGATCGGCGTCACCCCCATGGTCACGAACGGCAAGGAAGGCTGGCCGCTCTGCGAGCTGTACGACAACATCGCCCAGCGGCTTAACGGCGACTTCACCCGCGTCGACGCGGCGCTGAAGCGTACCGCAAAATACACCGACGCCGACTTCGTCGCCGCCGCGGAATACATACAGAAAATCGTGAAGGCCGGGGTGTTCCAGGAAAACCTCTCGACTTCCGATTACGGCGACGCCCGCAACATGTTCGGCCAGGAGCGCGCTGCGATGTACATGATGGGTTCGTGGGAGATGAACCTCGCCGGCGACGCGAACTTCTCTGAGAATTTCCGCAGCAATCTCGACGTCATTAAGTTCCCGACCGTCAAGGGCGGGAAGGGGACGGCGGACGACGTGCTCGCTTGGTTCGGCGGAAACTATATCATCAGCTCGACGAGCAAGAATAAGGCCCTCGCCTACGAATACGCGAAATTCCTCGGAAAGCGTTTCGGCGACATTTCTTGGGAAAAGCAGGCGGGATTCCCCGCGCAAAAGGTTTCGCCCCGCGCGAGCGATTCCGACGTCGCGAAAAAGCTTTTGCAGATCGCCGCGGACGCTAAGAGCACGAGCGGGACGCCCGGGCTCGATCGGTCAGACTCGGTGTTCAAGGAAGACCATCAGGAACTTATGCGCCAACTTTGCGCCCTCATGATAACGCCGCAAGCCTTCGCGAAGACGCTCGACGCGTCGGCCGCGCGGGCCGCTTCGCAAAAATAACGCCGCCATCCGCGGTGGGCGGGCGCATGCGCCCGCCTTTTCCTTGAGAGGGATAACCGAATGAAATCGCTTTTTAATGATCGGAAAGTAATCGCGGCGCTCGTCCTTCCGGGACTCCTCGTGATGCTTTTCGCGATCGCGATTCCGCTATTCATCAGCGTTGGCTTGAGCTTCGTGAAGTGGGCGGGGTTCGGCCGCATGCGCTTCGTGGGCATCGACAATTACGCGCGCCTCGCGGTCGACGCGGTGTTTTGGCGCTCGCTCCTGAACGTTTTGCTGCTTATCGTCGTCACGGTTTTCGCCCAGAACGTCTTCGCGTTCGTCGTCGCCTCCGTCCTGACGAAAATACCGGAGGGGACGTCGCGCGTCCTTCGCACCGTATATTTCATACCCGCGACGCTCAGTCTCGTCGTGGTTACCAAGCTCTGGGTGAATATTTTTCACCCGACGTACGGCGCCCTGAACAAGGCGCTCGGCCTCGTCGGCCTCGACGGGCTTTCCCGCGCCTGGCTCGGCGACCCGAAGACCGCCGTGTGGGCCGTGATCTGGATCATGATTTGGCAGGGGTTCGGCTGGGCCTTGCTTTTCTTTTACGGCGGGCTCATGACCGTGCCGAAGGAATTGGAGGAGGCCGCGATCGTCGACGGCGCCAACAAGCGACAGCTGTACTCGCACGTCGTCCTTCCGTACATGATGCCGGTCCTGCAGTCAATCATTATCATCGACGTGGTTTCGTCGCTGAAGCAGATGGAAATGATTTACCTTTCGACCGAGGGAGGTCCGGGAAACTCGACACAGTTCATCGCGCTGTACCTGTATCAGCGTGCCTTTAAGTACGCCGAGTATGGGTACGGCAACGCGATTTCGGTTTTGTTCGTCGTCATCGCGGTCGCGATCACCGTCGCGATTCAGCGGATGTTCAGAAAATCGGTGGAGCAGATATGAGCCTAATCGACAGCGAAAAATACGAGACGCGCAGAAAATACGCGAAGGCCGCGATCGTCGTTTTTTTGGTCCTTCTCGCGCTTGCGCAGATATTCCCCCTGGTGTGGATATTTTCCTACTCGATAAAGAAGTCCGGCGACCTATTCGGTCCCGAGCTGATCTCGTTCCCCGCGCACCCGAAGTGGGATAACTACTATCGCGCCTTTATCGACGGAAAGATCCCGCTCTATCTTTCGAACACGCTGCGGATCGTGATCCCTTCGGTCGCGTTCGGAACGATTCTCCCGTTTTTCCTCGCCTACGCCTGCGCGCGCATGGAATGGCGGCTTAAGGGACTCGTGTGGGCGATCGTCATCGTTGGCCTGACGATCCCGATCCATACGACGCTCTTGCCGAATTTCATTTGGTACCGCACGTTCCATCTCATCGATACGCGCGTCGGACTCGTTATTTCGTACGTCGCGTTCTCGATGTCGTTTAACACGATCGTCTTCTCCGGCTTACTCGCGGGCATCCCGAAGTCAATGGAGGAATCTGCGTTCATCGACGGCGCGGGCTATCATCTCATTCTCGGGAAAATAATCGCGCCGATGTCCGTCACGGGGTTCGCGACGGTCGGCGTGCAGACATTCTTAAGCCACTGGAACGAGTTCATCATGGCGAACACCTACCTTTCGACGGAACTGAAGCGCACGCTCCCGTTCTCGATCATCCTGTTCGCCGGTCAGTACGTGTCGGATTACGCGGTTCAGTTCGCGTGCATGACGCTCGTGGCGCTGCCGCCGCTCGTGCTGTATTTCGTGTTCAATAAATGGATTCTCGCGGGAGTGACCGCGGGCGCCGTTAAGGGGTAACTCATCATGTACAGCGAAAAACTTTCGTTCCCGAATGAATTCGCCTGGGGCGTCTCAACCGCCGCGTATCAGATCGAGGGCGGCGCCGACGCCGACGGCAAGGGCCGAAGCGTGTGGGACGCCTTCTCCCATCAAAGCGAGAAAATCGCCGACGGAAAAAACGGGGACGTGACCTGCGATCATTACCATCGATATCCCGAGGACGTCGCGCTTATGCGATCGATCGGCATACGAAATTACCGGATGTCGCTCGCGTGGACTCGGCTGATCCCGGAAGGGGCCGGCGCGGTAAACGAAAAGGGCCTCGCCTTCTACGACCGCCTGATCGACTCGCTTTTGGAATCTGGAGTTCAGCCATGGGTAACGCTGTTCCATTGGGACCTGCCCGAGGCTTTGCAAAAAAAAGGCGGATTCGCGAATCGCGATACCGTCGACCGTTTCGTCGAATACGCCGATCTCGCGACGCGTCGCTACGGCGACCGAGTGAAAAATTGGATGACGTTCAACGAGCCGTGGGTTTACTCGTTTTGCGGTCACTTGTACGGCGTTCACGCGCCGGGATTAAAGGACCTCAAGACGACGCTCGCGGTAGCCCATCATATACTGCTCTCCCATGGAAAATCGGTTCCCGTTATCAGGGCGAACTGCCCGGGCGCGAAAGTCGGCATCGTGAATAATCTCGCGTGGATAGAAAGCGCCACCGAGCGGCCCGAGGACGTGGCCGCGGCCCGCCGCTGGGATCTCGCGTTTAATAAGTGGTTCATGGACCCGCTGTTTGGCCGGGGATACCCGGAGGATATGGTTCGGCATTACGGCGCGGCCGGGCCCGACGTCAGGCCCGGCGATTTCGACGCGATCGCGACGAAAACGGATTTTCTCGGGATCAATTATTACACGCGCCGGCTCGTCGAGCACGATCCATCGGACCCGCATATTCAGGCCCGGCAAACGTACCGGGCGCACCTTCCGCGCGCGGATTTCGAGGAGTGGGAGATTAATCCCGAGGCCCTGTACCTCTTGCTCCGGGACGTGAAAAAAACGTACGGGGATATCCAGATTTATATCTCTGAAAACGGCGCGAGCGGCGCGGACTCAATCGGCTCCGACGGCTGCGTGCACGACCCCGTGCGCGTGGAGTACCTTCGCCGTCATTTCGCCGCCGCTTGGCAGGCGATACGCGAGGGCTGCGACGTCCGCGGTTACTTCGTATGGTCGTTCTACGACAATTACGAATGGGGATTCGGTTTCACGAAGCGCTTCGGCGTCGTCTATATTGATTACGAGCGCGGCCTTCGCCGAATCGTCAAGGATAGCGGCCACTACCTCTCCGAGGTGATCGCCGAAAACGGCGTGACGGTCGACTAGACGCAAGGCGATCCATGATAAAAAACCCGATACTGCCCGGCTTCAATCCGGACCCTTGCATTATTCGCAAAGGCGATGACTACTATATCGCTACGTCTACTTTCGAATGGTTTCCCGGCGTCGCGATATATCACTCTCGGGATTTGGAGCGATGGTCACTTTTGACGCACGCGCTCACCGACGAGGAAACCCTCGACCTTCGCATGCTGCCGTCTGCCAAGGGCGTTTGGGCCCCGTGCCTGACGTGGTGCGAGCGAGACGGTTTGTTCTACCTGCTCTACACGCGGATGATCTCCCATAACGCGCGCTTTTTCGACATGGATAATTTTCTCGTCACGGCGCCGGATATTCTTGGGCCCTGGAGCGAACCGACGTACCTGCACTCGATCGGTTTCGATCCTTCGCTCTTCCACGACGACGGCGGGAAAAAATACGTCGTCTCGCTCGAATGGGAAACGCGCGACGGATACGAGAAGCCCGGCGTTATCGCGCTGCAGGAATACGATCCCGTTCGGAAGGAAGTCGTCGGTTTCGCGCGCCGCATATGGACCGGAGGCACCGACCGGGGCTGCATCGAGGGCCCGCATATTTATAAGCGGAACGGATTCTATTACATTATGACCGCCGAGGGAGGTACGGGGTATGGGCACGCGGTCGCGGTCGGAAGGTCGAGTTCTATATGGGGACCGTACGAGCGCGATCCCCAGAATCCCATCCTTTCTGCCGCAGGCGATTTTTACGGCAGGGACGACGACGGTTTCCTCAAGAGCGAGCTCTATAACGGCGCGTCGCCGCTTCAAAAAACCGGCCATGGCTCCCTCGTGGAGACTCGCGACGGTCGGTGGTATCTCGCGCACCTGTGCGCGCGGCCTTTCTTGCCGGAACTGCGGTGCACGCTGGGGCGCGAGACGGCCTTACAGGAAATGAAGTGGACGGACGACGGTTGGATTCGGCTCGCTTCCGGCGGCAACAGGCCATCGCTTGAAGCCCCTTCGCCGGGTCTTCCTCCCGCGCAAGTGCCGGATATTCCCGTTCGGCAGGATTTCGATTCGGGCTGGGATCCTCAGTATATTGCGCCTCGGACAGACTGGAAAAAATGGTCGTCGATGACCGAGAGAAAGGGATTCTTGCGGATTCACGGACAGCAGTCTCTCTGCTCGCTTGATCGCGTAAGCTTGATCGCGCGCCGCTTGACGTCTCTCAACGCGAGTTTCAGCGCGTCGATGGAATTTGAGCCCTCGGTATGGCAGCAGTCTGCGGGAATGGTCGCGTATTACGACAACATGAATTGGATTTTTCTGCGCGTGTACCTGAGCGAAAGGCTTGGTTCGCGCGTCCTCGACTTGATGCGCGTCGAAAACGGCGAACGGAGGGAGTTGCCAGAAACGGCGGCATCACTGCCGAACGGCGCGAATATTTTCTTACGGTGCACCGTGAAAGATCGGTCTACGCGTTTTTGGTATTCGCTTTCTGATCCGGGACCAGATGTTGACGCTTTTGAATGGACGTCGATCGGTCCCGATTGGGACACGTCGCTACTGTCGGACGAGTACTGCAAGTACGGGGAATTTACCGGAACGTTCGTTGGCGTTTGCTGCGTGGACTCGAACCGGCGCGACGGTTACGCCGATTTCGATTGGGTCGAATATCGCGATAACTGACCGCGCGGTATTTCCCGCGCGGCATTTTCGGTTTTCTTATACGGTGAAATGGCCCGTGTTCGCGATGAGTGCCGCGGCCTCCTCGTTTAAATTTTGAGCTGAGGCGCTGAGTTCCTCCGCGGCGGCCGCGTTTTTCTGCACGACTCCGTCGAGCGTGGTCATTGCCTCGGCGATTTGGTCCGCGCCGACGCGCTGTTCCCCGCTCGCCGCGCTTATCTCGGCGACGAGCTCAGCCGTCCTCGAAATATCCGGGCCCAATCCCGAAAGTACCGCGCCCGCGCGCTCGGCAAGATCGGTCGTCGCGGCTGATATCGTCTTTATCTCGGCGGCCGACTTTCCGCTCCGCTCCGCGAGTTTCCTGATCTCTCCCGCGACGACGGCGAAGCCCTTTCCCGCCTCTCCGGCCCGCGCCGCCTCGATTGCGGCGTTCAGGGCGAGAAGGTTCGTCTGGCTCGCGATTTCCTCGATGACGGCGATTTTTTCCGCGATGCGGCGTACCGCCTCGACGGCCTCGGTTACCGCCTTCGAACCTTCGGTCGCGTCTTTCGCCGCCTTGCGCGCGATGCGTTCCGTCTCCGCGGAGTTGTCGGCGTTCTGCCGAATCGTCGCGACCATTTCTTCTATGGATGCCGAGATTTCCTCGGTCGAGGACGCCTGCTCGGACGCGCCGACGGAGACGTCTTCCGCCGTTCGGGAGACTTCCTTCGCTCCCGAGCCGATTTTTTCCGAGATAGAAATAATGTCGCCCATGAGGCTCGCGAGGTTTTGCTTCATTTCCCCGAGGGACCTGAGCAGCTGTCCGGTCTCGTCCTTGCTGACCGAGAATTTTTCGTCCACTTTCGCGGTTAAGTCGCCTGACGCCACGATCGACGTTTGCTCGGAAGCATGAATGAGCGGGCGGGCAATTTTCCTTCCGACGGAGACTGAAAGGATTATCCCGAAAGCCGCGACTATGACGAAGGCCGCTATCGTGATGACGATGGAACGCGCCATGGCGGCGTACGCGGCGGCTTTTTTCTCGGCGACGAGCACGTCGATGTCGTCCGTATAGGTTCCGGTCCCGACGAGCCAGTTCAAGGATTTCGAAAGGGCGCTATAGCTGCGCTTTGGCAAGGGAACGTCGGTTCCCGCTTTCGGAAACCAGTAATCGGTATAGCCGCCCCCGTCTTGCAGGCCGTTTTTTATCATGTTTTCCATTATGGGGTATCCGTTAACGTCCTTGAGCCCGATGCGGTTCGTTCCCTCGGACGGCCCCCCAAGCAGAACTTTGTTGAGGCCTTCGGGGGTATCCGCCCAAAAATAGAGGTCTTTATCGTATCTGATATCCCTTAGAAGGCGTTTGGCGATTTCTTCGGTTTGCGCGCTTCCGATGATTCCCTCAGACTCGAGCTTGCGCACGCGCTCGAGCATCGACGTGGCCGTTTGCACTTGCCAACGCATTGATCGGTCGAAATCTTCGCGTAACGTGGTATCAAGCAGCGTAACCTGCGTCGTGACCATGTTCCGAAACGCCACGGTGAACACGGTTAAGAGAACAAGCGCGACGAATAGGGAAATTCCCGACGTTAAGGCGATGATTTTCGACGTAATGCTTTTCAATGTAAGCCTCCAAATAACGACATTGTCTTAGGTCAAGTATAGATTACTATCGGTCAATACGCAAAATGGAAAGTTTCGGGCGGCGTCCCCGCTTCGCGCTTGGCAACGCGGCGAAACTGGGCCTATACTGGGTGGCGTGAAGTTGTTCCCCAAAGTCGCGCTTGCCGCGTCAGGCCTCCTCGCGGTGTTTTCGCTCGGAATGTCGGTATTCCTCGCGCGCGATCTCCTCGCGAAGGTTCCCCAAAAAGACTCGACTCAGAAATTGCGGCTTCACTTTGGCCTTTATTTGCCGGAGTCCCGGAACGCGTATTTCGCCGAGCTCGCGGATGGCGCTCGCCGCGGGGCCGCGAAAAGCGAGGCGGCCCTATCCGTCCATTACGTCGATTTTCACGGCAAAACGCTCGGAATAGCCGCCGGCACCGGCGTCGACGGCATCGTCGTCTGTCCCGACCTCGCCGATGACAGCGTGCTGGAGAATCTCGCGCAGCTTCGTGCGGAGGGGCTCGCGATCGTCCTCGCGGACCACAATATCGCGGCGACCCAGCCGTGGCCCTTCGTCGGTACGAACAATTTCGACTTCGGCAAAAAAGCCGGCGGGGTCGTCGCGCGGGAATGCTCCCGATCGGTCTCCATCGCCGTCGTCTATACCGACAAGAACCCGTCACTCTACGCGGAGCGAGAGCTCGTCGAGATGGGCGTGAGCGCCGCGTTTCGGAACCTCCCGTACAGCGCGTCGGTTATGGGAATGAAAACCGACTCGAACCCGCGGGCCGCCGAGGAACTCGTGTATCAACTCGTCCGCTCGCGCGAGCTTCCGTCCGCGATCGTTTTCACCGACGAGGACGACACGATCGCCGGGACGCAGACGCTCATCGACCTCAATCTCGTCGGCAAGGTTCAAATCGTCGGTTTCGGCCGATCGCCCGAAATTTTTTCCCTCATCCGGAAGGGGGTCATTTCCGCGACGCTCGGCGTTCGGCCCGAGCTCATAGGGTACGACGCGGTAACCGCGCTCGCCGAGCTTTGCGAAACCGGGTACACGTCCAATTCGGTGGACGTCGACATCGACGTGATTACCGCGGCGGAAATTTCTTCGGCGTCGGGCTCGGACGGTGGCCAACCATGAGGGGCAAGACACGGGATCTTTTAACGTCGTTTCGCGTGCAGATGCTCGGAACTTTCCTCGTCGTGCTCGCGCTGCTCGTGTCTTCCGCGGCCTACATACTGTACTCGACGACGAAAATACAGGAATTCGCGAACGCCGCTTTCGAGCAGCAGAGGAGCATGCGCGACGTTCGCGACGCCCTCTCCCTTTTCCAAAAGCCCCTCCTGGAGTACCTTTCCTCGAAATCGTCGAACGCGCTTTCCGAATTCCTCATCCGCTCCCAGCGCCTGCGGACTTTGCTTCCGACTTCCGGAGCCATCCCCTCGGACGAGACGAGCCTGCGCGAACTTGAGGTATACGCGCTCGTCTCTCGCGTTCTTGACCTCGCTGACCTCGCCGTCGAGGAAAAGCGCGGCATGAACATCGAGCAATACACCCGCCATTACGCCGAGATCCAAACGATATTCGAGTACGCCGAGTCCGAGATCGAGGACATCGCGGCGAGCAAATTCTCCGACCAATACGCCGACTACGGGGCGTTCATCGCGCAGTCGCGCCGCATTCAGGCCTGGAATTTCACCTTCATGCTTTTCGTCTCGATCTTTTCGCTCATACTCATTTTCCGCGCGATAGAGAAAATTCACGGGCCGCTCGCGAACCTTTCGCGGACGGCGGTCGAGATATCCTCCGGAAACTTCGAGACTGACGACGTCGCGCGGTCGGGCCTCCGCGAGATCGACCGGGTGATCGACGCCTTTAACCGCATGAAACGCGACATTTACGCGAACATCGAGGAACTCAAGTGGCAGCGGCACGTCGAGCGCGATTTCATGCGCGAGCGGGTCAAGAACATGCGCATGGAGGAATCCCTTCGCCGGATGGAGCTGTATACGATGCAGGCGCAAATGAACCCTCATTTCCTGTTCAACACGCTCAACACCGGCATACAGCTCGCGATCGTCGAGGGCGCCGACCGGACCGGCGAGTTCATGGACCATCTCGCCAAGCTCTTGCGGCACAACCTTCGTGAAAAAGACGTAGTCATCCCGCTGCGGCGCGAGATCGAGGGCCTCGAATCCTATTTTTACATTCTTGGGGTGCGGTTCCCGAAAAACCTCGAGCTTACGCTCGATTGTCCCGAGCCGCTGCTCGACGCCTATCGCGTTCCCGCCTACATCCTGCAGCCCCTCGTCGAGAACTGCGTCGTGCACGGCTTTAAGGACGCCTCTCCCCGAGGCGAGGCCGCGCGAAACTCGATCGCGGTTCGCGCCTATCTCGACGGCCCCCGACTTTGCCTTTCCGTGGCGGATAACGGAGTCGGCATGTCGGGCGACCGCGTCGCCTCCCTGTTGCGCCGCGCCGCGCCCGACGAGCCGCCCGCGAAAGTCATGGGCCTGGAAAACGTCATTCAGCGCCTGTACTTTTTCTTCCCGGACGATCCTCTCGTCGTGTCGATCGATTCCGCCGCGGGGAAGGGTACGGAGATAACCGTCAGAATCGACACGGAGAAAGAATTATGTACAAAGTATTGATCGTCGACGACGAGGAACCCGTGCTTGATAGTTTCGCGTTCATGCTCGATTCCGGAGTCGAGGATTTCGCGCTCGCCGGCAAGGCACGTTCGGGCTACGAGGCGATAAAGCTCATATACGAGCTTCGGCCGGACGTCGTTTTCATGGACATCAACATGCCGGGAATCGACGGCCTCGAGACGATCGCCGAAGTGCACGAAAAATTCCCCGATACCGCATTCATCCTCTCCACGGCCTATGAGCGGTTCGATCTCGCGCGCCGGGCGATTCCGCTCGGCGTGTTCGCTTATTTAGTGAAGCCGGTGACGAAGTCGACGTTTTTCTCGACCCTTGACGACGTACGCGACTCCTTTCGCAAGCGGCGTTCAGCGCGCGCGGACGGGCCGACCGACGCGGCGCTGCGGCGTTTCCTCGCGGAGGAAGTATGGAAGGAAATCGATCCGGGGCGCTGGGATGAGCTGAAAGCCCTGTTCTCCCTCGATTCGGACCGCGGCTTACTCGCCTTCGCGCGCGTTGACCTCGATTGCTCGGCCGCGTTCCCCTTGATTAACGAGGCGCTGAGCCTTCGGTTCCGCTTTCTTTTCGCCGTTCACCTCGGGCTCGGCATGTATTTTTTCCCCGGGGACGTCGACTGCGCGGGGTTATCCTCCGCCTTGGACGAAATTTTCTCCTCGCGGCTCCCGACGGGGACGGCGGCGATGTTCTCGCTCGGTTCCGTTCGCGTCGGCCCATCCCTGCATCTTTCGTGCGCCGAGGCTTTTTCCGAAATCGAGCGAAAGCGCGATTCCGCCGAGGCTCTCATATCGGAGCGAATGCGCATCATCGAGCTGCGCCGGAAAATCGGCCTCGCGCCGTTCGATGAAGTCTCTTCGCTTTTCGCGGCGTTTCGGGCCGAATCCTTCGCGGCCCACGGTCTCGAGGTCGCGCGCGCGAAGCTCATCGCGGTCTTCACCCTCCTCGTCGACGACTGCTCGACGTGCTGGCAGTCGCACGCGGGGGACCCTCCGCCGTTTCTGCCCGCGGACGAGCTCGGTATCTTGGGCGATTGGGAGTCTTGCGAGCGTTGGTCGCTGACGGCCTTCAGCCGCCTGTATCAGCTCGCGCGCTCCGTTCGAGAGGGAAAATTTCCCGTGCCGTTGGTTAAGGCTCTTTCGTTCATCGACGGGAATTTCGACCGGCAAATCCAGCTCTCCGACGCCGCCGACGCGGCGGGCGTGTCCTCCGCGTACTTAAGCCGCCTATTCGGCGAGCACATGGAATCGACGTTCGTCGATTACGTGACGGACATGAGAATCGAGCGCGCCGAGAAGCTCATTCGGGAAAGGCGGATGGCGGTAAAGGAAGTTTCCTTCGCCGTGGGATACGCTGACCCGAACTATTTCAGCAAGATATTCCGGAAGGTCGTGGGCGTTTCGCCGAGCATGTACGCGGGCCGAGGCCCGTGCGCGGGAGGCGGCGATGTCCCTAAATAGAGTTATCCGCCCGGTTTCGTTCGCGTGCGCCGTCGCCCTCGCCGTCGCGCTCTGCGGGTGCTCGCGGTCCTCTTCGCGCGCCGCTGCCGGGGGCGGAGAGGCGCGTCGCGTCGTCATCGGCTTCTCGATCGCGACGGATACCTTCATCCTGGAACGCTGGAACAAGGACCTGAAGATATTCACCGGCGCGGCGAGCGATCTCGGGGCCGACGTCATCGTCCAACTTTCCGCCGGCGGCGCGAAGGAGCAGATCGCGCAGATCAATTTCCTCCTGACGCGCGGCATCGACGTGCTCGTCGTCGTCGCGCACGACACCGACATGCTCTCGGGCGTCGTGAAAAAGGCGCGCGACGCGAAAATACCGGTCATCGCGTACGACCGCCTTATCATGGGAACCCCCATCGACGCGTACGTTTCGTTCAATAACCGAGAGGTCGGCCGACTCATGGCCTCGGCCCTTCTGAGCGCCGTCCCGCGCGGGCGTTACCTTATCGTGAACGGTTCCCTGCGGGACAACAACAGCTATGAGGTAAGCGCCGGCGTCCACGAGGTTCTCGACTCGCGGATCGAGCGGGGCGACGTGCGCGTCGTCGACGAAATTTGGCTCGACGAGTGGAGCTCGGACGAGGCGCTTTCCCGCATCGGGAAGGTCCTGGAGACGACCGAGGATATCGACGCGATTTCCTGCGCGAACGACCAAATCGCGGGCGCGGCGATCCAGCTGCTCGCCGAGCATCGCCTCGCCGGCAAAGTCGCCGTCGTGGGGCAGGACGCGGACATCGGGGCCTGCCAAAAAATCGTCGAGGGCATTCAGCTCATGACCGTCTATAAGCCGATCGAGCGCCTCGCCACGAAGGCCGCCTCGCTCGCGGTTTCCGTCGCGAACGGGAACGCGCCCGCATCCGGCGTGACGATCGATAACAGAAGCGGCGCGGAAATTCCCTTCGTTCGGGAGGAGCCTATCCCCGTGTTCGCCTCGAGCATGGACGACACGATCATCCGCGACGGTTTCCACTCCGCCGAGGACGTGTACCGCAACGTTCCCGGAAGGGTAAAAAAATAGCGTAACAAAATTCCCTTTCGGGGGTAGTATCCGGTACCCGATAAAAAATAATCCCTCCTTTTGTAAAAACATTCCCGTTTCGGCCTTGCGCGCGGCGGGCGTATACTGCACCAGTTCGAATTTCCTTAAGGAGGAAGAGTAATGAAAAAGATGCTATTGACCGCGACCGTCGCCGTCGCCGCGGCGGGAATCGTCCTGTCAGGCTGCGCGAAGAAAGACACGACCAAGATGATCGGTATCGCGATGCCGGAGACCCACGTCGAGCGCTGGCAGAAAGACGGCGCGGCCCTGCTCGAGGACGCAACCTCGAAAGGCTACAAGGCCGAAGTCGCGTACGGCGACGCGGATCAGGGAAAGCAAAATCAGCAAATTCAGGACTTCCTGACCAAGGGCGCGAAGCTCTTAGTCGTCGGCTCGGTGAACGAGGGCGTCGTGTCCGCGGTTTCCGACGCGGCGAAAGATAACGTCGTCGTCATCGCCTACGACCGCCTCATCACCGGCTCGTCCGACTACGACTATTACATCACCTTCGATAACTACAAAGTCGGCCAGTTCCAGGGCAAGGCGATCGAGACCGCCCTCGACCTTCCGTCCGCGACGAAGGCGAAACCCAAGTACATCACCCTGTTCGCCGGATCCCCGACGGACAACAACGCGAAAGTGTTCTTCGACGGAGCGATGGACATCCTTCGCCCGTACGTCGCGAGCGGCGCTGTCGCCCTCGTCGGGCCCGCGCCCCAGAAGTCGTCGGATCCCGACTTCACGAAGATCACCACCGAGAACTGGAAGGCCGACATCGCGAAGACCCGCATGGAAAACCTCCTGAACAACGACGCGGCGAAAGTCACCCTCGACGCGATCCTCGCCCCGAACGACACGCTCGCGCGCGCCATCATCGAGGCCTGCTCCGCCGACGATAAGTACACCTCCAAGCTCCCGGTCGTCACCGGCCAGGACGGCGAAGTCGCCTCCATCGCGGCCATCCGCGACGGCAAGCAGACCATGACGGTGTTCAAGGACACCCGCAGCCTCGCGAAGGCGACCATCGAGCTCGCCGACGCCATCCTCAAGGGCGAAACCCCGAACATCGCGGGCGCGCGCTTCAGCGACACCGAGTACGATACCGGCAAAAAACTCGTGAAGGCCTACCTTCTCGAGCCGGTCATCGTCACGAAGGACAACTACAAAGCGGTCATGATCGATTCCGGCTACTACAAGGAAAGCGATATCAAGTAATTGAGCGGGGACCTCGGTCCCCGAGTTTTTTCGATGCGGAGGCCGTCCAACCGTTCGCGGAACGTTTGGGCAGTCTCCCTCTCATTTCCGGTTGCCAGAACCAGAGGAAGACGATGTGAGCGAGTACATACTGGAAATACAGAATTTGACGAAGGAATTCCCGGGCGTTCGGGCGCTGGACTCGGTGAACCTCAAAGTCCGCAAAGGCGAGATCCACTCGATATGCGGCGAGAACGGGGCCGGCAAGTCGACGCTCATGAGCGTCATTTCGGGCGTGTACCCGAAAGGCTCGTACGAGGGAAAGGTTTTTTACAAGGGAAAGGAGACGCATTACACAAGCGTCAAGGACAGCGAAAAAGAGGGGCTCGCGATCATCCATCAGGAGCTCGCCTTGAGCCCGTATCTTTCAATTTACGAAAATATGTTCCTCGGCCACATGAAAACCCGCTTCGGGATCATTAACTGGGACAAATACATAGTCGAGTCGAAAAAATACCTGAATCAGGTGGGCCTTCGAGAAAAGCCCGAGACCGTCGTCAGCAAGCTCGGCGTCGGCAAGCAGCAGCTCGTCGAGATCGCGCGCGCCCTCTCGAAGAACGTCGAGCTCCTCATTTTCGACGAGCCGACGTCCTCGCTGAACGACGACGAAAGCGATAAGCTGCTTAAGCTCATGCTCGAGCTGAAGGATCAGGGGATCACCTGCCTCATGATCTCGCATAAACTCAAGGAAGTCCTCAAGATCGCCGACACCGTCACCATTATCCGAGACGGGCGCTCGATCTCCTCCTACGACGTGAAGAGGGATTCGCTGACGGAAGCGGTCATCATCCGCGACATGGTCGGCCGCGAGCTCGCCAATCAATACGCGAAGCACCCCGTCGCGCTCGGGGACAAAGTGTTCGAGGTGAATAACTGGTCGGTGTACCATCCCGACTACCACGCGATGAAAGTCGTCGACGACGTTTCGTTTTACCTGCGGAAGGGCGAGATCCTCGCTTTCTGCGGGCCGATGGGCGCCGGCAGGACCGAGCTCATGATGAGCGTGTTCGGCCAATCGTACGGGTTTCGCAGCGAGGGCGAGGTGCTGTTGAACGGCGAGCCCGTCGACGTGTCGACCCCGCGCAAGGCGCTCAACGCAGGAATCGGCTACGTGTCCGAGGACCGCAAGAGCCTCGGACTCATTCTCCTCCAGGATATCAAGACGAACATTTCGTCGTCGAGCCTGGGGAAAATGTCGACCCTCGGCGTCATCAACGAGCAGGAGGAAATAATCGCGGCGGAGAAATACCGCGCGTCCCTGCGGATCAAGACGCCGTCGATCAACCAGCTGACGCGGAACCTTTCCGGCGGCAATCAGCAGAAAGTCGTTCTGAGCCGCAGTCTCTTGGCCGACCCGGAAGTTTTCATCGTCGACGAGCCGACGAGAGGAATCGACGTCGGCGCGAAGTATGAGATTTACTCGATCCTGTCGGACCTCGTGAAACAGGGCAAGAGCGTCATCATGGTGACGTCCGAGATGCCCGAGGCGCTCGGCATGGCCGACCGGATTTACGTCATGAACGAGGGAAAAATCAAGGGCATGCTCATGCGCGAGGAAGCCACGCAGGAAGAGATCATGAGGATCGCGATCAGCGGCCAGGGCGCAGCGGGCGCTGCCGAGCAACATAAGGACAAGGAGAACGCGAAATGAGCGATAAGAAACCGAGGACGAATTCCCTTCGTTCCCTGATTAAGGCGAATATGCGCAATTACTCGATGGTAATCATGCTCGCCGTGATAATGATAATTTTCGCCATTTTGACGAACGGCGTAAACCTCAATTCCCGGAACATAACGAACATTTTCATGCAGAACTGCCACATTCTGCTGCTCGCGACGACGATGATCCTGCTCATCATCACCACGAACATCGACCTTTCGTGCCCGGCGACGTGCGCGTTCATCGGCGCGGTCAGCGCGATGCTCTATAACACCGGAATCGGCATGGTGCCCACCGTGGTCATCAGCATCCTGTTCAGCATGGCGATCTACGCCGTCGAGGGGTATCTCGTCGCGTACCTGAAAATGCCGGCGTTCATCGTCACGCTCGGCTTCCTGCTCCTGTTCCGCGGTCTCGTGTATATCATCACGAACGTGACCCCGATCGCGCTCGTTGACGATAATTTCAAGAAAATCGCGTCGGGCATGGTCGACATCCCCGCGCTCACCGTTAACCGCGTGCATTATACGGCTCTCGCCGTCGGCGCCGTTCTGTTCGCGATTTTCGTCGTCGTCGACATTCTCTCGCGGAGGAAGAAAATCAGCTATGGCTTCGAGGTGATTCCCCCGTTCGCCTTCGCCGGCAAGCTCGTCGTCGTCGGCGCGCTCATCGGCGCGATTAGCTGGAAGTTCGCGACTTATCGGGGTATCCCGATCGCGGTCGTCGTCCTCGGGTGCACGGTCGCCGTGTTCACCTTCATCACGCGGAACACCGTCATGGGGCGCTACATTTACGCGGTCGGCGGAAACGCCCGCTCGGCTAAGCTCTCCGGCATTAACTCCGAGCTCGTCGTCTTCATCGTGTTCCTGATGATGGGCGCGGTCGCGGGGCTCGCGGGCGTCATGTTCACCGGCTACATGAACTCGGCGCTTCCCCAGGCCGGCAACATGTTCGACATGGACTCGATCGCGGCTTGCTATATCGGCGGCGCCTCCGCCACCGGGGGAATCGGCTCGGTCGTCGGCGCGATCATCGGCGGACTCGTCATGGCCGGCATCAACAACGGTATGTCGCTGATGAATATCGCCGCGCAGTGGCAATACGTGGTGAAGGCCTGCATCCTCCTACTCGCCGTGTTCTACGATATTTACACCCGGCGCAAATCGGGATTGGGTTGATTTTAAGAAAACCGCGCGTTCCTTCCGCGCGGTTTTTTTCGCGCGAAGGCTCTTTCGCGCGTCGCCCTCCGGCATTCGTCCCCTAACGGACCCGCGCTTTTTTTGCGCGGAGGGGAACGGATGCCGGTTTTTTTTCGTTTCTATTGACAGAAACAAATCCTCCTGGTATGGTGAAAGTGTTACTATTTATAGAAACGACCCATCCTAGAGGAGTAGCTTCGATGAACGGAACCCAAAGCAAACGTGCGGACGCGGTGAGCGCCACCATCCCCGGCGATCGCTACAATCCCTTCGCACTCGCGAAAAAGCTCGGCGCGCTCGCCATGCTCGAGTCCGCGTCGTTTACGAGAGGTCGCGAGCGGTATTCGATTCTTTTGGCCCGCGAGGCCTTTCGCGTGCGGGAAGACGGCGCGGGCGTGAGTTTTAGGATTGACGGGCGCGACGAGCGTTTCAAGGGCGGGGATATCCTCGACGCGCTTTCCGCAGTCGCCGCGCAAAACGAGCCGCGCCGCGACGGCATTCCGGTGCCGGGCGCCGGGATCGGCTATCTTGGGTATGAGTTCTGCGCCCGTTGCGATACCATTCATCTGTCGCCCCAGGCCGACGCGCTCGGTATCCCCGAGTCCGAGTTCATCGTCGGGCACGTCTATCTCGTTTTCGATCACTTCACCGACACGATCCACATTTTCGGCCTGAATTACGAACAGCATCAAATCGACCTCGCCGCGGCCGTCGCCGAAATCCGCGCGCGACTCGAAGATCTCGATTTCTCGTATTTGGCGGCTCCCCCGAGCACGGCGGAAAGTCGCGTCGTCGAGGAAGAATCGACGAGCAAGGAAGCGTACGTCGCGGGCGTCGAAGCCATCAAGGATCACATCGTGCGCGGCAATCTCCTGCAGTGCGTCATGTCGCGCCGGCTGACGCTCGAGTCCGAGGAATCCGCGCTTGAGGCGTACCGGCGGCTTCGGTCGAAAAGCCCGTCTCCCTATCTCTTCTATCTCGATTTCGGCACGCATCAGCTCGTCGGCGCCTCTCCCGAGAGCCTCGTGCGCGTGCGCGACTCGGTCGCCTCGATACGTCCGATCGCGGGAACTCGCCGGCGCGGCAAAAACGCCGCCGAGGACGAGGTGCTGAGCGCCGAACTGCTCGCCGACCCCAAGGAGCGCGCGGAGCATCTCATGCTCGTCGACCTCGCGCGAAACGACCTCGGCAGGGTGTGCGCGCCGGGCTCGGTGCGCCTCACCCGCAATATGGAAGTTGAGTATTTCAGCCATGTCATGCATATCGTCTCCGACGTCGTCGGGAAAATGGGCTCTGGAGAGGATTCTTCTCGGCCGCCCGCGCGCGGCGTCGACGCGCTTCGCGCCGCGTTTCCGGCCGGTACGGTTTCCGGCGCGCCGAAAATCCGCGCGATCGAGATATTGTCGGGCCTCGAGCCGGAAAAGCGCTCCTTTTACGCCGGCGCGGTCGGCTATATCGACCCTGACGGCGACCTCGATTTCTGCATCGCGATCCGTTGCGCGCTCAAAAAAGGAAACCGATGGACGCTCCAGGCGGGCGCCGGCATCGTGCACGCCTCGGTTCCCGAGCGCGAATGGGAAGAAACGAACGAAAAACTGCGGGCCATGCGCCTCGTGCTCGAGGGCGAGCGAAAAGGAGCGGAAAAATGATCGTGCTCATCGATAACTACGATTCGTTCACGTATAACGTCTATCAAAGCCTCGCTCGCCTTTCGGACGAGCCGGTCACCGTCGTGCGGAACGACGCGGTCACGATCGAGGAGATCGAGGCGATGAAGCCTTCCCGCATCGTCGTTTCCCCCGGCCCCGGCAGGCCCGAGGAAGCGGGCGTCAGTGTCGAGGCGATTCGCCGTTTCGCCGGCGTCGTCCCGATTCTCGGCGTGTGCCTCGGCCACCAGGCGATCGGCTACGCCTTCGGCGGAACAATCGTCGGCGCGAAATTCATTAAGCACGGCATCGCCGAGGAAATGACCCTCGACGGCCGCGGGCTTTTCCGCACGATTGGAACGAAGGGAACCTTCACGCGCTATCACAGCCTCGTCATCGAGGAATCGAGCATGCCCGACTGCCTTGAGGTGACCGCGCGCGCGGCCGACGGCGACGTGATGGGCGTTCGGCACAAGACGCTCCCGATCGAGGGCATTCAGTTTCACCCCGAGTCCATCGCGTCGGCGCAAGGGGACGCGGCGCTTCGGTCCTTCCTCAATTATCGCCGCGACGGTTTCCCGGTCGGCAAAGTCCTCGCGTCGCTCGTCGCGGGCAAGGACATGGACCGCGCGACCGCCGAGCTCTTCATGGAAGACTTGACCGAAGGGTCCCTCGACGAGCGGCAGATGGCGGCGATCCTTACCGCCCTCGCGGCGAAGGGCCCCTCGGCCGCCGAGATCGCCGGCTGCGCGTCGGTGCTGTGCCGCAAGAAAAAAAACGTGCCGCTGTCGGGAAACCTTACCGACGTCGTCGGGACCGGCGGCGACGGCATCGGGAGCTTCAACATCAGCTCGATGGCCGCCCTCGTCGCTGCGGCGTGCGGCGTCGCCATCGCCAAGCACGGAAACCGCGCCGTCTCGAGCAAGTCGGGCTCGGCTGACTTTTACGAGGCGCTCGGCGTCAAGATCGACGTGAGCCCCGCGAAGGCGGCCGAAATCGTCCAAAAGACCGGCTTCGGCTTTCTGTTCGCGCCGGTGTATCACGGGGCGATGCGGCACGCCGCGCCGGTTCGCAAGGCGCTTGGCATTAAGACGATCATGAATCTCGTCGGCCCGCTGTCGAATCCCGCCGGGGCCGAATTCCAGATGCTCGGCGTCTACGAAAAATCCCTGATGCTGCCGGTCGCCGAGGCGTCGAAAATGCTCGGCTCCAAACGAGTGATGGTGGTGTGCAGCAGGGACGGGATGGACGAGATTTCACCGTGCGCGCCGACCGACGCGATCGAGATTCGCGAGGACGGCAAGGTTCGCGAGTTTTCCATCGATCCCGCCGACTTTGGCATTTCCGGCCGTTCCATCGACGAGCTGCTCGGCGGCGACGCTCGCTCGAACGTCGCGCTCGCGCAGGCCGTTCTGGACGGCTCGGGTCGGCCGGGCATTACGGCGGCGGTCGCGCTCAACGCGGCCGCGACGATGTACGTTTCCGGCAATGCCGAAAATCTCGCGGACGGGTACGCGCGCGCGGTCGCTTCCCTTTCCGACGGGTCCGTCGCGAGGAAAATCGAAGAGGTGAGGGAGGCGAGCCGTGCCTGACGTGCTAGAGCGCATCGTCGAAGCGCGCCGCCGCGACTTCGAGCGGTTGGGGCCGGCGTTCGGCTCGAACGTGCCCGTTCGCCGCCGACGCCCCATCGTGCCGTTTATCGCGGAGCCCGGCGCCATTCTCGAAATTAAACGGGCTTCGCCCTCCAAGGGAGACATCGCGCCGAACCTTAATCCGGCGGATCTCGCCGCCCAATATGCCGCCGCCGGGGCGAAAAACGTTTCCGTCCTGACGGAGCGGAATTTCTTTAAGGGCTCCCTCGACGATCTCGTCGCCGCGAGCGACGCCTGCCCCGAACTCTCGTTTTTGCGAAAGGACTTTCTCCTGTTCGACGACGATATCGAAATCGCCTATCGCTGTGGGGCCGACGCGGTTTTGCTCATCGCGCGGATTCTCGACGAGGCAACCTTGCTGCGGCTGGCGTCTTCCGCGCGCTCGTTCGGCATGACGCCGTTTATCGAGGTTCGCGACGAGGCCGACGTGTCGAAGTTTTCGGCCGCCTCGAAGGCAGGTCTCGTTTTTGCCGGGGTCAACGCGCGCGACCTCGCGACGTTCCGCGTCGATCCGCTCGTTCCGGCCGCGCTGCGGTCCGCCTTACCGGGCGCTTCTTCGACTCCATCGTCGCGCGCGTCCGGGCGCCCGATTCCGCAATGCCGGGTCGTGTTCGAGTCCGGGGCCTCGACGCCGGGCGCTTGCCGTTTCGCGCGGAAGCTCGGTTTCGACGGCATCCTGATCGGCGAGGCCGCCGCGCGCGATCCCTCGGGAGCGGCGCGTCTCGTGAGCGCGTTCGCGGAAAGCAAGCCCGATTGGTCAGGCCAGTTTTGGCGCGCGATCGGGAAAAAAACGGCGGCGCGAGTCAACCAAAAAAAACCGCTCGTCAAAATCTGCGGCCTTACCGACGTTGGCGACGCGCTGTTCGCCGCCGAGCTTGGGGCGGACTTTCTCGGTTTCGTTTTCGCGTCAAGTCCCCGCGCAGCCTCATCGGCTTGCGTTCGCGCCGTCGCCGACGCCTTGCGCGCCCGCTCGGGCGACGTTTCATTGGCCGATCGGCGACCCCTGCTCGTCGGCGTCATCACCGATCCGGAGAGCCCTGCGGGGAAAGAGGCGCTTGCGCTCGCGCTCGCCGGAACGCTCGACGCCATTCAGTATCACGGCGTGGGCGAGCGGGGGATAGAACCGCTCGACGCGCTTTCCGGCCCGTCAGGCGTCGGACGCTACGGCGCGCTCAGGCTCGGGACCCGGGACGATCTCGATTCGCTCGCGAACATAGTTAAGGACGGCGAGCCGCGCGTACTCATCGACGCGCGGGTTGAGGGCCTCGCGGGGGGGACGGGAAAAGCGATTCCCGCAGAGCTCGTTCGAGCGGCGTCTGGCTTGGCGCCGCTGTGGCTTTCCGGCGGCCTTGGCCCGCGGAATATTCGCGTCGCGCTCGAAGCGTACGAGCCCGAACTCGTCGACGCATCGAGCGGTCTTGAGTCGTCGCCGGGAATGAAAGACCGCGCGGCGCTGGAAGCATTTTTTAAGGAGATTAACGCATGAGCGATCACGGGTATTTTGACCGATTCGGCGGGAAGTACGTCGCCGAGGTTTTGCGGCGACCCCTCGACGAGCTCGAGGCCGCGTTCGCCGAGGCGATGGCCGACGCCAAGTTTTTGGCCGAGCTCGCGGCCGTGCGCGACGATTTTATCGGTCGCCCGACGCCGCTTTTGTTCGCGGAAAACGCGACGCGGGAAATCGGCGGGGCGAAAATTTACGTGAAGATGGAAGGTCTCGCGCATACCGGCGCCCATAAAATCAACAACGCGATCGGGCAAGTCCTCCTCGCGAAGCGCATGGGAAAGACGCGAATCGTCGCGGAGACGGGGGCCGGCCAGCACGGGCTCGCGACCGCATCGGCCTGCGCCCGGCTCGGCCTTGAGTGCGTCGTGTACATGGGCGAGGTCGACGTCCGCCGCCAGCAGCCGAACGTGGCCGCGATGGAGCTCTACGGCGCGACCGTCGTCCCGGTGACCGCCGGCTCGCGCACGCTCAAGGACGCGATAAACGAGGCGTACCGCGATTGGTCGGCGAGTTTTCCGACGACCCATTACGTCATCGGTTCCGCCCTCGGGCCCGCGCCGTATCCGGACATCGTGCGGGAATTCCAGTCGGTGATCGGGCGAGAGACGCGCGATCAGGCGGCTTCCCGCGGCATCGAGATCGAGGCTTTGTGCGCCTGCGTCGGCGGCGGCTCGAACGCGATCGGGTTTTTCTCCCCGTTTATCGATCGGTCCCATCCTCGCCTTATCGCGGCGGAGGCCGGCGGCATCGGTCCCGGAGTCGGCGAGAATTCCGTCCGGATGGGCGGGGCGGCCTCGAGCGACGGCATCGTCCATGGCTATAAAAGCCGTTTCCTCGTCGACGCGGACGGCCAACTTGCGGAAACCCGCTCGATTTCCGCCGGTCTCGACTATCCCGGCATCGGACCCCAGCTCGCCGCCCTCGGCGAGAACGGCAGGATCGAGTTTTGCGCCGTCGGCGACGCCGAGGCGCTCGACGCGGTGCGGTTTTTCGCGCGGACCGAAGGCGTCCTTTTCGCGCTTGAGAGCGCGCACGGCGGAGCGGCGGCCATGCGCCTCGCGCGGGAATTGCCGCGCGATACATCCGTTATCGTGAATATGTCCGGCCGCGGCGATAAGGATATTTTCATCACGTCCCCGATATTTCGCCCATCCGAATGGAGGGAATTCCTTCGGGATGAACTCGCCCGCCTGGAGTCGGGCGTCGAAATTCACGCCTTTGGAGGCGAAAAATGAAAATAACGGTAATGGCCCATCTCGTGGCCGGCTACACCACGCGCGAAATAGCCCTCGCGGCGGCGCGCGGCCTCGCCGCTGGCGGCGTTTCGTACTTCGAGGTTCAGTTTCCGTTCAGCGACCCGAGCGCCGACGGAAAGGCGATCCAAACGGCCTGCTCGACCGTTCTCTCGGGCGGCCACGCGCTCGCGGATTGTTTCGCTTTCGCGCGGGCGCTTCGCTCGGAATTTCCCTCCATCCCCGTTTTCGCGATGACCTACGCGAATCTCGCGTATCGCGGCGGCGTCGAGCGTTTCGTCGCGCGAGCGGCCGACTCGGGAATCTCCGGTCTCATCGTTCCCGATCTCCCGTTCGACCGGGATGAGGGCCTTGACGCCGCGTGTCGCGCGCGCGGTCTCGTCTCCGTTCCCGTCGCGGCGCCGTCGATGGCGAGCGAACGCCTCTCGGTGCTTGCCCATCTCGGGCGCCCGTACGTATACGCGGCCCTTCGCGCGGGAATAACCGGCAGCCAAACGGTCATCGACGAGTCGACTAAGGATTTCCTCCGCGCCGCGGGGGCCGGCGGGGCGAAAATTCTCGGGGGCTTCGGAATTCGAAACGGCGAACAGTCGGCAACGCTCGCGCCGCTCGTGCACGCCGTGGTCGCGGGTTCGGTGTTCGTCGATCTCATTCGGGAAAATGCCCCGCGCGGCGCGGACGCGGTACGGTCCGCCGTCGAGGCGAAAGCCGCTGAACTGTGCCGGGGACGGTGAGGGTTCGCCGTCGCGGCGCACGGACGGCGACGATCCTTCGCGACCGTTTCCGTCCGTTGAATAGGATCGGGGAGATGATCTATACTACCGGCGATTCCGCGCCTTGCCGGATCAAAGGATTGTACCCCCCGCCATGATTTTTACCGTCATTAGTTATTGCGCCGCCTTTCTTACCACGATCTCGTTTTTGCCCCAGGCCGTCAAAACGGTCAAGACGCGCGACACTTCGAGCATTTCCCTCGGCATGTACGCGCTGTTTACCGTCGGCGTGATTTGCTGGATGCTCTATGGTCTCGCGACGCTGCAATGGTCGATCGTTATATCGAATTTCATTACCGCCATTTTTGCGGTGGTTATCCTCTCGTTCAAGATAGCGGGCCTTCGCGCCGAAAAAAAAGAGCGGTAACCGTACCGTCCTGAATCGATCCCGCGACGGACTCGAAACTAACGACGGAATAACGCGGCCTTTCCGTTTGATAAAGGCGTTTCAGTGTCGTATAATCCTTTCGGGACGACGCGCTTTATCCCGTAGACCGATTTCGCCACTAGGAAGAAAGTTGAAAAAAAAGACCGTCGTAATCCTATCGTCGCTGGGCATCGCCGCGGTGTTGCTCTGCGTGTACGTATTTCTGCACCTCCTTTTTACCGCCATTAAACCCTGCGGCGATTTGGGGGAAATTTGCACGCCGGGCCGCATTGTCCTGCATTTCCTGTTTTTCGCGATTGCCATCTTTTCGCTCGTCGTCGCCCTTCTCGTCGCGTTAAGAAAGACAGCCCGCGACCTCGATCGCCGCGAGAGCATGTTCGGCGTGTATTTATCGCTGCTGTCCAATCTCGAGACGGGCGTCCTTATCATCGATCAGGACAGAAAAATCCGTTTCGCGAACCAGCGAGCGGCCGAGCTTTTGCGCGTCCCTCCGGGCGCGGTTCTCGTCGATCGCTTTTACACCGATTTTATCTCGCCGCTTCTGGAGCCGATTGAGGATCGAATTTCCGGGGCGATGGCGCGAAACGAGGAGTTTTCCCGCGAATTTCGCGTGTACTTGAACGAGGGCGTGCAGTGCGTGCGTTGCGGGCTGTACGGTCTTCGGGGCGGCGATGACGCGCTTTTTTACGCGCTGACCATCGACGACAAAACGCGCGAGGACACGATTCGGCACAAACTGTCCGCCCAGCTCGAGGAAACGCACCGTTACTCCCAGGCGAAAGATAATTTTTTCGCGAACATGAGCCACGAGATTCGCACCCCCATCAACGCGATTTTAGGCATGACCTATTTCGTGAAAACGGTTGTTTCGGAGCCGAAAGCGCTCGAGTACATCCACAAAATCGAAAGCGCCTCGGAAATCTTGATCGGAGTCGTCAACGACATTCTCGACTTTTCTAAAATGCAGGAGAACAAATTCTCCCTGAAGCCCGAAAACTTTAACCTAAGCGACGTCAAAAAAATCCTCGCGGACTTATTTTCCCTCAAATCCGAGCAAAAGGGACTGCGCCTGGAGATCGATTTCGACTGCCCGGATGTATTTCTCGTGTACGGGGATCAGTTCCGCATCACCCAGGTATTCATGAACCTCGTCAGCAACGCGGTTAAATTCACCGATCGCGGTTTCGTCGCCGTTTCCCTTAACCACGAGACGGTCGCCAACGACGTCATCCTTCGCTGTACCGTCAGGGACACCGGCTGCGGGCTCTCCGAGGACGATATTTCGCGTCTCTTCACCGATTTCGAGCAATTCGGCCAAGTTCTCGTCAAAAACCAGGAAGGGACGGGCCTCGGCCTCGCGATTAGCAAGCGGCTCGTGGAAATGATGCACGGCGTCATTTGGGTCGATAGCGAACTGGGCAAGGGTTCGTCGTTTCATTTCGTCATCGTCGTCAAAAAACCCGAAGCGTCCCTCGCCCGCGGGTCGTCCGCCGCGCTTCCCCGCGTCGTGCGCGTCACGAACCGCGTGCTCGTGGTCGAGGATAACGAGATAAACGGGGAAATCGCGCAAAATCTCCTGGGCGAAATCGGCTTGACCGTGGATCTCGCCGAGGACGGCTTTGCGGCGATCGACCTGTGCCGAACGAACGCTCCCGACGCCTATGATTTAGTCTTGATGGATATTCACATGCCCCGCATGAACGGGTATGATACGGCGCGGGTTCTCAAAAAGGAGCTCAAGCTTTCCTGTCCGATAATCGCCGTTACCGCGACGAGCGAGCCAGCCGAGGTTATCGAGGCGAATCGGGACGTGATGGCGGGAGCCATTTTGAAGCCCTATAACCCGGGGATTTTTAAGATGCTTTTCGGTTCCTGTACCGACGATATCGCCCCGCCCCGGGGTTAACCGCAGCAGGGAGGTTTTTGTGGATACCTACACCATGGTGCGTACCGAGCACCTCAATCATCACGGGAAACTATTCGGCGGCCAGCTTTTGAAGTGGGTCGATGAGTATGCCTGGCTCGCGGCCGCGCGCGATTTTTGCGGCTGCGTGCTCGTGACGCGCGCGATGGAAAATAGCGAATTCCGCCATTCCGTCCCCAATGGATCGATTTTGCGCTTTCACGTCGAGCAATGCCATGTCGGCACGACCAGCGCCCTTTATTCCGTCGACGTCTACGCCGACGCCCCGGGGGCGCCCGACGAGGAACTCATTTTCTCGAACCGCGTGACTTTCGTCGCCGTCGACGAGCACGGAAACAAAACGCCGCTGGAGCCGAAAGGGTATTGCCGCCGGAGACCCGCCGAATGATCGTCACTTCCAAGAAAAAAAAGCTCTCCGGGGCCTTAACCGTGCCCGGCTCGAAAAGCCACACGATTCGGGCCGGCATATTCGCCGCCCTCGCATCCGGGACGTCGACGATCCGCAATCCCCTTCCGAGCGCCGATTGCCTTTCCTGCATGGACGCGATAACCGCCTTCGGCGCGACGGTCGAGCTTTCGCCCGGCGTTTGGCGGGTGACCGCCCCCGCGGGCGGCTTGCGCTTGCCTTCCCGCGTCGTCGACGTCGGCGATTCGGGTTCCGTACTCTATTTTATGTCCCCGATCGCCGCCACGCTGCCCGGCTGGACCGTTATGACCGGCGACGAGTCTATATGTACCCGTCCCATCGGCGGCCTGCTTGATGCGCTGAAGGCGCTCGGCGCCGACGGTTTTACGACTCGCCCCGGTGTCGACGCGCCGCCGGCCGTCATTCACGGGCCCTTTACTCCCGGCCGCGTGGTCATGGAGGGGAACCTCTCGCAGCAAGTTTCGGGCCTCCTGATGGCCGCCCCGCGACTTGCCGGCACCACGATCATCGACTTGCGCGCGCCGAAGGAAAAACCTTTCCTAAAAATGACGTGCGACTGGCTCGAATCGGTGGGCATACGTGTTACATATGACGCGTCCTCGCTCGCCCACTTTGAGGTTACCGGCCCGCAAACTTATCGCCCGTTCGAGCGGACCATTCCGTCCGACTGGGAAGGCGTCGCGTTTCCCCTCGTCGCGGCGGTGATAACCGGTTCCCGCGTCGCCATCGAGCACGTCGATTGCTCGGGTAGCCAAGGCGACGCGGCCATCGTCGATATTTTGCGCGATATGGGCGCGGACATAGAGCTCGACGTCGGGAACGAGACGCTTTTCGTGAATCGAAACCGGCCCGACGGCGCGCCGCCGGAACTCCGGGGCGGTTCGTACGACTGTTCCGGGTTCCCCGACGCGGTGCCCTCTCTGGCCGTCGCGGCGTGCTTCGCCTCGGGCGACACGACGTTGACCGACATCGGGGTCTGCCGGCTCAAGGAGACTGACCGCATCAGCCTCATGCGGAAAGAGCTCGGCAAGCTCGGGGCAAAACTCGACGAGGGCCCCGATTGGCTCGCCATCCACGGAACGCGGGGACAGGGGCTTTCCGGCGGCGAGGTCGAAAGCTACGACGATCACCGCATCGCGATGTCGCTCGCGGTCGCGGGCTTGGCGATTCCCGGCGAGGGTGTTCGCGTTTCCGACGCCGAATGCTGCGCCGTTTCTTTTCCGGGGTTTTACGACCAGATGAACGCCATCGGCGCCGGTTTCGAGTATACTGATATGAAAGGAGATTTACGCTCGTGAAAATGAAAAGCGTCGTGATACGGACTACCGACATCCAAAAATCCATCGAGTTCTACGAGAAAGTCCTCGGATTTTCGTTCGATTCCATGATTTCCGCCGCCCCGGGAAAGCGCATCGCATTCCTTTCGGATAAAGAAACCTGCGGCCAGCTTGAGCTGTTATATAACGAACGGTCGAAATCGATCGATCATTCCGGCATGTCCTTGACCTTCGTGGTGGACCAAATCGGCGAGGCCGAGAAAAAACTGGTCGCGAATGGCGTACGCATCGTATCGCCGCCCAAAACCGTCAAGGACGGAAAGAAAATAATGACGGCGATCGACCCGAACGGGGTTGAGCTCGATTTTATCGAGGAATAAGGCCGCGTTCGGCGATATTTTCCGTAAGGAATAACAATATAACTGAATTAGGATTGAGGAGGACTGGTATGAAAATTCGTGTAATGATGATCATCGCTTCCCTGAGCGCGCTCGCGCTGTTCTTCGGCTGTTCATCGACCCCGAAGGTCTCTCGGGTTGACGCCGATACGCAAACCGACCTTTCTGGATACTGGAACGATACCGACGTGCGCATCGTGTGCGAAAGTCTCATAAACGACTGCCTCGGCTCGGCCCGGGTCGCCCAGTTTCAAACCCAAAAAGGCCGCATTCCGGTCGTGATCGTCGGCACGTTCAAGAACGACAGCGACGAGCACATCGATACGTCCATCATCACCAAAAAAATGGAGACCGCCATCCTCAATAGCGGCAAAGCCGACTTCGTCGCGAGTAAGTCCGAGCGGACCGAGTTGCGCGACGAGCGCCAGGAACAGCAGGCTTTCGCGAGCGAGGAGACCGCCAAGGCCCTGGCGAACGAAACCGGCGCGGACTTCATGATGATCGGCTCCGTTAAAACCATCGTCGACAAGGCCGGAAAGACGGCGACCCGGACTTACTTCGTCTACGGAGAGCTCGTCGACCTCGAGTCCAACCGGAAAATCTGGATGGGCGAGAACAGCGAAATCAAGAAAGTCATCAAGACCCCGTCCGCGAAGCTGTAATCGCGAGCGCCTACATGAAACTGCTTTCACCAGCGACGGCGCTGGCGCTATCCGCCGCCCTCGCCGTCACGGCCCTTTCGGGTTGCTCGTCGGTCGCCCATTACGCCGACATCGACGCGGCGGTCATGCGCGGCGACTATCAGGACGGGCTCGCGAAAGTACGGGCGGCGAAGGATGACTCCTACGGAAAAAACGACCGCGTGCTCTATTACCTCGACGAGGGCATGATCGCCCATTACGCCGGGGAATTCGGCGAGTCGTCGGCGTCTCTCGGCGAGGCCGAGCGAGCGATCGAGTCGGCCTACACGAAGAGCGTCACGCTCGCCGCGTCCTCATTCCTCGTCAACGACAACGTGCTCGAGTATCCCGGCGAGGATTACGAGGACCTATATCTTAACGCGTTCAATTCCCTCAACTATTACCGGGCCGGCGACCTTGAGGGAGCCCTCGTCGAGATTCGCCGCGTCGACAATAAGCTGAAGTTCCTCTCGACGAAGTACGGGACCGCGATTTCGAACGCGCAGTCCGCCGTCCTCGAGAAGACGAGCGACGAGATACCGTATGACAGCGAGGAAGCTCGCGTCGAGTTCACGAACTCCGCGCTCGGCCGGTACTTAAGCATGCTGTTTTACCGAGGCGAGGGAAAGTGGGACGACGCGCGCATCGACTCCGACCAGATCAGGCTCGCGTTCGCGAATCAGCCCCGCGTCTACGCGTTCGCGCCGCCGGCTTCCCTTCCCGACGAGCTTTCGGTTCCCGCCGGTAAGGCGCGGCTTAACGTCGTCAGCTTTTCCGGCCTCTCCCCGATTAAAACCGAAAACACCACGAGAATTCAGCTTGGCTCCTCGAATTGGCTCAAGATTTCGCTTCCCGTCATGACTCAGCGCCCGTCGCGCGTCGCGCGCACCGAGGTCGTGTTGGACTCGGGGGAGAGCTTCGACCTTGAGCTCATCGAGGATATCGGCGCCGTCGCCACCGAGACCTTCCGGCAGAAAGCCGCGCTCATTTACTTCAAGACGATCGCGCGTTCCCTCGTGAAAACGTCCTCGTCGATCGCGCTAAAGGAGCAGTCGCGGCAAACGGACGATTCCGGCGCGTCGCTCCTTTTGGGAGTGCTGAGCTTAGGAACCCAGCTCTACGCCGAGGCGAGCGAGCAGGCCGACTTGCGGCTATCGCGGTATTTTCCCTCGAAAGCCTACGTCGGCGGTATCACGATCGACCCCGGCGCGTGTTCCTTTAGCGTGCGCTACTACGACGGCTCTGGCGATATCATTCGCGAGCAGCGGTTCGAGAACGTCGACGTGCGCGCGAATCGGCTGAATTTAACGGAGGCGATATGCATAAATTGACGGTTATCCTCGGCGCCGCGGGCTTGGCCTTAAGCCTCGCGTCGTGCGCCACGACCTCATCGAGCGAAAAAGGCGGCTCCGCCCCGAAGGCAGAGCCCTCATGGGTCTCAAACCCGCGCTCATCGTATCCCGAAGCCCAATACGTCGCGGCGACCGGCTACGGCGAGGATCGGGGCACGGCGGAAAAAGACGCGCTCGGTTCCCTCATTTCGATTTTCGGGCAAAAAATAACCGGCGAGACGACGGTGAGTTCCCGCTATTCCGAGGCCGTCAAGAGCGGCCAAGTGCGCGTATCGGAAGATTCCGACGTGAATCGCGCGGTCGCGAGCTCGTTCGACCTTGAGTCCGTCGTCGGCGCTGAAATTAAGGACACGTGGTTCGACGGAAAGACTTACTACGCGGTAGCGGTGATGGATAAGGCGAAAGCCTCCTTGACTTACGCCAAGCTGATCGAGGACGACGAGGATACGATCCGGTCCCTGCTCGATATTCCTTCCTCTGATAGGTCGACGCTCGACGCCTATGCCCGGTATGACTTGGCCGCGACGATCGCTGACGCGAACGCGCGTTTTTTGAACGTTCTTTCCGTGCTGAGCCCGGCTCAAGCTTCCGCGAAGCGCGCTTCCGTGAGTAACGGCGATTCGCTTCGGGTTGAATGCCTGAAAATCGCGCAGGGCATCCCAATCGGCATTGACGTCGCCGGCGACCGCGACGGCCGTATCGCGGCCGCGTTCGCGTCGGTCGTCTCTGCCGCGGGCTTTAAGAGCGGCGGTAAAGACTCCCGCTACGTCATCAAGGCAAACGTCTCGTTCTCCGAAGTCGTGCTTAACGGGAACCCCAATAAGTTCATTCGGTACCTCGTTGACGCGAAGCTGACCGATACCGCGACGGGCTCCGTGCTCGTGCCGTATTCGACGAACGGACGCGAAGGGCACGTCACCGCCTCCGAGGCGGAAGTGCGCGCCTTGCGCGCGGCGGAAACGAAAATTAAGGACGATTACGGGGCCGCGTTCGCGGAGTACCTTTCCCGCCTAACGGCGAAAAAATAGCGTTCCCCCGCAATCGGGTTTCTCCGTCAGAACCGGGCGACGAAACCGATCGTTACGTCGACGGGATGCGCCCCTTCGCGGGAATTTTCCGGCAACAGCGTCGATGCGAGGGCCGTCAGCTCAAGGCCCTGTCGCGCTTGCCACGAGGCCCCGAGCGCGGTCGTTTTATTTTCGCACGCGAGGAAGGCCTGCGCGCCGACGGTTAGGGTATCGGTGATGCTTGCCTCTACCGAAGGATACCAAAGCCATTCGTCATGGCGCGGGTAGAGGAGAAATTCGCATCGCGCGGCGATCGGCGTCCGGTCGATCAGCCTGAAAAGCCTGAAAATTCCGCCCGAAACCCCGAACTCGGCTTCGCCGGATTTCCCCCGCGCGGGAACGTCGGCCGAAGCCGCCGCGTACCAATCGAAAAAAAGCGAGCCGTCGATCGCGACGAAGGGCTTATGCGCGGCGTCCCTTTCATACAGATACCCCGCTTCCGCGGAATGGAAAAACCGTGCGGCGGGAGTGACCGCGATTCGCGCGCCGGACCTGAGCCATTCAGTATCGCCGCCGTCCGGTATCGGCGGAAGGGCGACGGCCTCGGCGAAGCTAAAGTCCCCGAGCGGCGCGTAGGCGACCGCCATCCAATCGGCGTCGACCCGATAGGCGCCGGTCGAAAGCCGTTCCACGTCCGGTATCGCGGCGAAAATGGGATCCCCCGCGTTGAAGAGAAACCCCTTGCCCCAGGCGAGCGGGGCTTTCCCGAGCGTGAGCCGAAACGCTGTATCCTCGACGATCCACGGGAATCTGACTTTCGCGTAGGCTCGATCGATGGCGGGCGACGCATCCTCCGTGACCGTCACGAGCGCGCTCCCCTTGAAGTCCCCGTTTTTGTCCGCGTCGACCCCAATGCGAAACCCGGCGGCGTAATAGTCGCCGTTTTCCTCGACGCCTGCCGAGCCGACGGCCGCCGTTCCCGACGCGAAAACTTCTCCCGTCGGGACGACGTTCGCGTAAGCGCCGGTCTCGACCGCTAAAAAAACGAGCGCCGCTACCGAGAGCGGGCCAAGCGACGCGAAAGGCCGCCTCGGGCGCGCCGACGCTCGGCGCGTTACCACGAAAGTTCCTCGCGGTTAAAGTAAGAGTTCGGGATTTCGACGCCGAGCTCGACACGCGTGAGCGTCAATTCCGACGTCGTGTTTTTTTTCAGCAAGTCGCGCATTACGCTCGAAAAGGGAATGTATTTCCCCGAAACCTCGCGCACGTCGGCGCATGACATTTCCCGAATAGCCTTTCCCGACGCGCTGAAAAATATCCCGTGGACGGCGACGTAGGAGCGCCTGTCGACGAGCAGCTCTTGGCGGGCGTAGGCCTCGTTTCGCGTTTTCGCCGTGAGCGCGATTTTCCAGCAGGGCGCCCCGACGTAGGTTTCCTCGCCGAGAAGCGCGGCGTCGTAGCGACTCAGGATCGTTCCGTCGTCGGTGAGGTCTTCGTACGAAAAATCCGAGCCCATCATCGAGTCCTTCAGGGCGCTTCCTTTCAGCCAAATGACCTCTTCCGCGTCGGGATAGTAGAGATACACGCTATCTTTTTGACGAAGGACTTTCTGTCCCCGATCGGGGCCGGCGGTGACGACGACGAGGGTATCGCCGCCCGATCGAGAATAGGCGGTAAATGAGCTTTCCGTCACGCCGAGCCGGTTTCGCGCGACGAGTTTCGCGTCCATCGACGAGGCGTCATACGTTTGGTTTCGCTCGACGCGCCGCACGATATCGGTGACGTCCTCCGCGCGCGCGAGGCATCCGAGCGACACAAACACAAACGCGGCGATTGCCTTGTTCATGCGTTCCTCCTTCGGGCCAAGGCCCTCAGCGATCGGCCAACGCGTCGGCGGGTTCTACGCGCGCCGCCAAGCGGGCGGGGAAGAGACAGGCGACCGCCGAAACCGCGACGCCGGTCACGAAAATCTGGGCGTATTGCCGGGCAAGAAGGGCGGGGTAGACGATCTTCGAGTATCCGGTCCCGCTCATGTCTTTCCCGTACATCGCCTCAATGTCGAATCCCGCGCGTCCCCATAGCGCGACGAGGGTACCCCCCGCGACGAGTCCCGCGACGGCGCCGAGTATCGCGATGAGCGCGGACTCAGCGAGGAAAAGTCGCGAGATGGCCCCTTTTCCCATGCCGAGGGCGGCAAGCGTCCCGATCTCGCGCTTTCTCTCGAGGACGGACATCATGGTGGTATTGAAGACTACCGTGCTCGCGAGCAGATAAAACACGACGCCGTATATCGCGTACACTATGTCGGCCATTTCCAGAAAACCGTAAAGTCCGCCGATTTTATACCAAGGAATGATTTGCATCCTTTGGGCGCGCTCGCCGAGAGCGGCTCCGGTCGAGGCGAGCCCTTCGTCCATCCGCTTCGGGTTCGAGAGGAATACCTGTATTTGCAAGGCGCCGTCGCCCATGCGGAGAAAATCCGCGACCGTTTCCCAATCGGCGAAGAACACGCGCTCGGAAAGGCTTGCGTCGGCGAATGAGGCGATTCCCGCCACGGTGAAGGTCTTTCCGTTCGTTCCCGATATCGCCGTTCGCGCGAGCACCGTGATTTTGTCGCCCGGCTTGAGGTTAAGCTCGTCGGCGAGACCCTTCGCGACGAGGATTCCCGAGGATAGCGAGCCGGGGACGTGCCCGGAAACGACGCGGTCGTTAACGCCGGTAAGGAGCGGCGCCCGCGCGAAATCGACCCCGACCATGCGGCACGGCACGCGGTCGCCGGTTCGGTAGATAGCGACCGTCGTTTCCGTCCTTGGGACGGCGAGCGCTATTCCGGGCGCGCTTTCGAGCCGCTTCGCCGTTTCGCGCGCGTTTTCGACGGAGAATTGCAGGGGCGCGACGCGCTCGCTTTTCGCGTAACGCGCGTCCATCACCCTGATGTCGCCGGTGACGTGATTTTTCACGTTCGATTTCATGTCGTCGACGTACGCGGTCTCGAGCGAAAGAATGATGCACATCACGACGGTGCTCGCGAGGATGGCGGTTCCCGAAAGGACGGTTCGGCCCCGGTTTCTCCACATGTTTCGCCAAGCCGCGCGCGCGACGTTCATGCCCACCCCCTATTTTCTCAAAATATCGGCGACTTCCCGCTTGAGCGTTTTGCCCGAGGGAAACCAGGCGACGAACGTCGAGATCGCGAGCGCGCCGATGCCGATGCGCGCGATGCCGGCCACGTTCCACGCCGAGCGGATGACTCCGGTCGACCGGTACCCGATATCCGTGTCCCGCAGCATGCCCGACAAATCGAAGCCGTGGCGAACCATAAAGGCGTTCGCGCAACAGCCCAAGAGGATGCCCGCGACCGCTCCGATAAGGCCGATGCAAAACCCCTCGGCGAGGAACAGCGCCCGTATGGATATTTTCTGGAAACCGAGCGCGCGTAGCATCCCGATCTCGTTTTTTCGCTCCATGACCGCCATGAGCATCGTATTCGTCACGCCGACGGCCGCGATCACGAAAATGAAAAAGAGAAAAACCGCGCTTTCCCGTTCCTGTCCTTTCAGGAGCCGGAGCGTCGAGTCCGCTATGGCGCGCCAATCTCGGAATTCGTAGCCTCGCTCGGCGGACTCCTCGTCCGGGGCACGCTCGCGGGCGGCCGCCAATTTCGCGGGCGAATCCGCCCGCAGCGCGTACTCGGTGACCGCGCCGTCGAGGGCGAGCAAGTCGTCGGCGAGGGCGAGCTCCATGAAGACGGCGTCCCGATTCACTATCGGGTCGTCGGTCGTGGCGATGCCGACGACGCGGGCGTCGAACGTTTGGTAAAAACCACCGCGCCCTCGGCATTCGACGGTCACGACTGTACCGACCGTGGCGCCGATATCCTCGGCGAGCCAGCTTCCGACGACGATTCCCTCGTCTTCGAGCGCGAGCCATCTTCCGGAACTGATCGAATTCGCCGATCGGAATACCTCGCCGTCGCGAGAAGCGTCGACCGCGTAGACGGTCGCGGTGAGGGATCCCGCGACGGCGAAGGAATCTTCCGCGAAATACAGTTCCGCCGCAAAAACGGCGCGGGGCGCGATTCTGTATCCCTCGTAGTCGCGCTCGATCCGTTTTGCCTGATCGCGCTCAATGAATCGGTCGAAAGGGAGAAATTCCCGGTCGGCGAAATAACCCGCCGGGTAAATTTTACCTTCCCCGGTCTCAAAGTCCCGCACGTTTCTGACCGTCTCGCTTTCCGATCCGGCGATGAATCCGTCCATCGCGATCGTGAACATGACGCCGACGGCGATGGCCGACGCGGTGATGACCGTTCGCCTGCGATAGCGAAAAACGTTTAAGGCGGCCATCTTGAGGCCGATCACGGCGCTACCCCCGAATCGGCCACGATTTTGCCGTCGTGAAGCGACACGACGCGGCGTGCTCGCGCCATCACCATGCGATCGTGCGTGGAAAAAACGAAGGTAACCCCGAGTTCCCGGTTGAGGCGATCCATGAGCGCGAGAATTTCCTCGCCGGTTTTCGAGTCAAGGTTCGCGGTCGGCTCGTCGGCGAGGATGACCGGCGGTTTTTTCACGAGGGCGCGCGCAATCGAGACGCGTTGCTGTTGCCCGCCGGAAAGCTCAGTCGGGCGTCTTTTCTCCAATCCGGAAAGGCCTACCTCGGCGAGCATGGCGTCGGCTCGCTCGATTATGTCTCTCTCCCGCAAGTCCCCGAACAGCTCGAGCGCGAGGGCGACGTTTTCCCGCGCGGTGAGGACCGGTATGAGGTTGTAACTTTGGAACACGAAGCCGATCTTTTCCTTCCGGATCCGGTTTCGCTCTTTGGGGTTGAGTTTTGAAAGAGGGATTCCGTCGACCGTGATTTCGCCGGAACCGATGGAGTCGAGGCAGCCGATAAGGTTGAGGAGCGTCGTCTTACCCGAGCCGGAAGGGCCGCTGAGCGCGAGAAATTCGCCCTTGTCGACGCGCATCGTGACGCCGTTTAGCGCCTCGACGCGAACCGACCCGGTTTGGTAAGTTTTTGTCACCCCAAGCACTTCGATCATCCGTTCTCCTCACGCCGCGTCGATCGACGCTTAAGGAAAACATAGTGCCGCCGCCGCCCGCCGTCAATGCCGAACGGCGCGGGAGGGCGGAAACGGGTCAGCGAATCTTGAAAAACACTCCCATGACGCCGAGGGTGATGAGCACCTGGATTATCATGAACTTCAGCAAGACTTGCGTCGGGGACCACGATCGATTTTTTCTCATGTGGTCGTGGAGGGGAAATCGGATGTTATGGAGAATTTTAATCTTAAAGAATCGGAGCAGGGCGACTTTCAGCAAGCCCGTCCCGCCGTTAATGAGGATCATCGCGCTCGTCATCAGCAGGAGAAACGGGTTTCCCGAGACGATGACGCACACGCCGATGAAAAAGCCGAGGGCGCGCGATCCCGCGTCGCCCATGAGTACCTTGCTCGGGAACGCGTTATGCCAGAGATAGCCCATTAAGACGCCCGCGAGGGCGAACACGATGGTCGCCCACTGCGCGCCATCGATGAGATGCGGCACGAGCAGGTACGCGGCGACCCGGGCGTGGCCGAGGACGAAGTAAAAGACGATGCCGAGCGAGACGAGCGCGAGCAAAACGAGCGTGCCCGAAAGGCCGTCGACCCCGTCGGTGCAATTCGTCGTGTTGATCGACACCCATAGGATGAGCGTTGAAATCGCGACGAAAACGGCGGGATGCACGTGGACGTGGGCGCTCATGAACGGAAGCCAATAAAAAATTTCGCCGTGGAAATACAGGAAGAGCAGGGCGAGCGACGCCGCGAGCGAAAGCGCGAGGTCCATGGCTCCCTTTAAGTATTCTCCCCACGAGACCTTCGCTCGGTCGTCGAGGAATCCCGTCATCATGACGAGCCAGGTGAAGACGAGCATCGAGGCGTGGGTGAGGCTGACGGGCGCGAGAACGAGCGAGATCAGCACGAAAATCGTTATGAAAACGCTTCCGGCCCCGGTCGGCTTTCCCATCGCGGCCTCGGCGGCCACGGTAAATTCCCGGCCTCGGTCTTTGGGGAGAAAACGGTAGGCTTTCGGAAGGAATAAAACGGTGAGAAAAAAACCGGCGTAGAGCGCGATGATGATGAGCACCGCGAACGATTGCAAAAGTCGGAACGGCCCAAAGGACGTTTGAAGCACGGACGCAAGGTAATACAGCATTTTTTCAGTCTATCTCGGGCGCGGACCTTCATCAAGACCCGCGTCGAAGTTCCTAACGGTTATAGGAGTTTCGGTATCGCCTCTCGGGCTGCACGACTTTGTCGAGGCTCAGGAGTTTGTCGACGCGCATGAGAAATTGGTCTCCGTTCAGTCCTTCCTCGGGGATGTAGGGCGCGGCCCCGAGACTGACGAGTATTTTCCACGGTTTGCCGGATTTTTCGTTCCATCGGTCCACCGCGTCCTGTATGTCGTCGAGGGTGCTCGTAATGTCATGGATTGATTCGAGCGCGACGAGCGCCGCGAATTCGTCTCCCCCGTACCGCGCGACGAATCCCCGCTTGCGGAAAAAGCCCATGAGAATCCCCGCGAGGGCGATAAGCGCCTCGTCGCCCGACCTGCGCCCGAAACGGTCGTTTATCGAGCGAAAGTTGTCGATGTCCACGAGCAAGAGCGCGAAGGGCGTCGCAAGGTCCGCCCCGGCGATTTTGCGGTTGAGCTCGAAATCGAGGCTGATGCGGCTATTTACGCCGGTGAGGTAATCGCGGATCAAAAGGTCGTTTTGCAGGGCGAGGTAAATGAGCAGAAGGGATATCGCCGCGCCGGGCCAAATGAGGGATACTCCGTAAAAGAGCGTTTGCACGACGCCGCCGATCGCCGGAGGCACGGCGAAAATGAGGAGAGCCCGAAAATGTTGGCGTGAAAGGTTCGCCCGATGCCGCAAAACCAGCGCGTATCCCGTCGCGACGTAGAGATAGCTTACCCCAACCTCAATCGGGAAAAGCGGCCCACGATGATAGGCGTTTGACCCGTCGAGGGAGAAAAACCATCCCGTGAACGGGCTCGCCGCGGCCAGAACGACGCAGACGACCGCGGGGATGGCTTGGAGTCGCGAGATTTCTTTCCGTATCGGCTTGTTGGGAAGCACGATTATCCGCGCGTACCAAAACCAGCAGAGGCAAATGGCCGCTTGGAGGGAGAATCCGAAAATATTCGCCCCGTAGAGCAGCATGCGGACGGGAAATCCGTCGATCCCGTCGAAAAGAATCGTCAGCGCGTCGGCGACGTTAATGAGCAGGTTAAAGGCGATCAATGCCGCGAAAGCCTTTCCTCTGGTCGTTCCGCTCGAGGGGCTTCCCCTCGTCTTGCAAGCGACTATCGTCAGAACGACGAGAGAAAAACAATATACGTCGAGCGACTTTATGACGCTTATGGCCATCATTTGGGAATTATATTAGCAATTGATGAAAAAAGCGATTGGATGAGGGCTCTGGGCGTGATGCCGACGACGAGCGGTACCGCGAGCACGATCAGGAGACCGGCGGTCGCGATTTTTATCGCCCCCAGTTGGCGTTTTGCCGCGGCGAGGAACGGCAGCAATCTATCGAGGAAAAGGCCCGCGGCGACGAAAGGTATGCCGAGTCCGAGTGAATACGCCGAGAGCAAGGCCGCAGATCGCGCGACGTCTCCCGAACTTCCGGCGTAAAGCAAAATGGACGATAAAATCGGGCCGACGCAGGGCGTCCAACCCGTCGCGAAGGCCATGCCCATGAGCGCCGAAGCAAGGGGAGACGCGGCCTGCCGCTCGCCGCCGTTTTTTTGCGATCCCTCGGCGGGTCGCCAATCCCTGCGCAAAAAAGGGATAAAGTCGAAAATCATGTTGAGGGCGAGGACTATCATCAGGATGCCGCCGATTTTCTCGACGATTTTGAGCGCCCGATTCCCGGCGAAACTCATTCCCCCGCCGAACGCGATGGCCAGCACCACGAAAACGAGGGAGAATCCGAGCACGAATAGGATTGATCGGGCGAACACGAAAGCCCTTGACGCCCGGCCCTCCTTGAGCGCGGATACCGATTCCCCGGTCACGAGCGAAAGGTAGACGGGAATAAGGGGGAGGACGCAGGGGCTGAGGAACGAAAGCGATCCCGCCGCGAAGGCGGCGAGTAGGCCCGGAGCGTCGCTCATCGGGCGGCGAGTTCCTTCAACGCGGCGACCAGTTCCGGCTCATCGTATTCCCTCGCGCCGACCGTTCCCGCGATCGCGCGCCCGTCGGCGTCAAGGATATAGGTGGTCGGTATGCCCTGTGACGCGAAAATCTGGCCGGCGACTCCCTTTTCGTCGAGATAGACGGGAAAGGTGAAGCCCCGGTCGGCGATAAAGGCGGAAACGGTGTCTTTCGCCTCGCCAACGCTGATCGCCACGATTTTGAAGCTTTCGCCTTTCATCGCCTCATGGAGTTTTTCGATGGAAGGCATTTCCTGCTTGCAGGGCGGGCACCAGGTCGCCCAAAAATTGAGGAGGGTCGCGCTGCCCGCGAGCGTTTTTTCGGAGAGCGCGGCATCGCCCGCGAGCGGCGTCACGGAAAACGCGGGAAGCGGCTGCGGGGAGGCGAACACCTGAAAGCCGAGCTTCGCGAGCCTCGATTCGACGCTCGTCGCGTCTTGCGAGACGGGCGTCTTCGCCGCGGATTGGCCCTCGCTTCCGGCCGTTGGCGCGCTCGTGTCTGAGCTCGCCCTGGAATCCGCTTTGCAGGACATCGCGAGCAAAGCCCCCGCGAACGCGACGACGAAAATTACGGTCCGGTTTAAGGTTTTCATACCGTTATGATACCGATTGTTCCCGCTCCGCGTCCGTGATTCGGTCACGAAAGTTTTCATCAGTGCTTAAAGTGGCGCACGCCGGTGAACACCATGGCGACGCCGAGCTTGTTCGCCGCGTCGATCGAAAGTTGGTCGTTCATCGAGCCGCCGGGCTGCACGATCGCGGTGATGCCGTACTTCGCGGCCATCTCGACGCAGTCGGGGAAGGGGAAAAACGCGTCCGACGCCATTACGGTCGCGCCGGCGGTCGAGACCGTTCCGTCGAGGCAGGGAAGACCCGCGTCCGTGATCGCCTTCGCGCGCGCGAGCGACTGCTCAGTCGGCCAAATGCGGTTCACCTGTCCGCCCGCGAGCCCGACGGCCACGCGGTCTTTCACGACGACGATCGCGTTCGATTTGACGAATAGGGCCATCGTCATGCCGAAGGCCATTTCCGCCGCCTCGTCGGCCGTCGGCGCGCGGTTCGTCACGACTTTCCATTCGGAGAACAGCTTGTCGTCGCGCGTCTGGACGAGAACGCCGCCGTCTACCGCCATGGAATCGGCGATCGTCGCCGGCTTCACGTCGGCCTTGATGAGCCGGAGGTTTTTCTTTTTCGAGAGCACTTCGAGGGCGTCCGCGTCGAAGTCCGGCGCGACGATCACCTCAAGGAAAATTTTCACCATTTCCTCGGCGACGGCCTTATCGACTTTCACGTTAAAGCCGACGATCCCGCCGTAGATGGACACGGGATCGACGAGATAGGTTCGCTTGTACGCCTCAAGGGCCGTGTGCCCGAGGGCGGCCCCGCAGGGCGTATTGTGCT
>QKAR01000156.1 GCA_003246335.1 Spirochaetales bacterium
GCTTACCGCCTCGGGCAGGACAACGCTCGAAAGCCCCTGTCCCGGCGTAGTGGCCGGTAAGGAACTCGGTTGGCCGGTGATCCTTCATCTCGAGAACACGGACGGGAACGAGCAGATCGAGGGAGGGACGGTAGCGTTTATCGGGGTTTAAAAAAGGCAAAACGCCTGAACCGAAGAGGAGTTACGGTTCAGGCGTTTACCGGAGGAGTATAAAGCGTTGCCGTGCTCAATAGCAACTAGAAATATAATGGCGTAGTCCGTAAAAAGATACAGGAAAGGGACAAAAATGGAGCTTTTGATGGATTTTTCCGTAATCAGTCGGATTCTTGAACTTGATCCACGCAATGAAATCCGCGATCAATTGGTCGTTCAGGCGGTTTCTGACGAGCTTCTGGGGTATCTGGACAGAAATCTGCTATCGGGCGAAGTCTCGGAACTCGCCCATGCGTTCGATGGCCTTGTCTATTTACGGGAATACCCGGTGCGCGAGGTTTTTTCCGTCACCGACGCGGATACGGGAAAGCACTTGAGCGTATGCGCTGATTCGCAGGACGCCGATCTTAGCCGAATCGAGGCGCATCAAATGCGGGCTCTCCGGGTCAATGATCCGCATGCTTCCGCAGTTTGGATTCGCTACCGGTATGGATACGCACGGGATGAGCTGCCCGCACCTATCAAAAACGTCCTTGTTTCAGTCGTGAAGCAGAGGCTGATTTACGGCGAGGATCCTGTCGGGACTCTTGGCGTAGACAAAGTTACCGATGACTTTGAACGGCTTGGTCCCTATAAAAGGGTCAAGGTTCCATGATTGAAATACCGGAAGAACGGCTCCTCTCGCGGGTCAAGGACATCCTGAGCGATGAGTTTCCGCGCAGACTTCGTGATATCGAAGAGCGTGTTTCGGACGCAGTCCGCCTGCCTCCATTTCGATATATCTCGACCGATGGAAAACTCCCGCCCGGAACTCCGTTGCCGTTTGCGATTATTTCCCTCGAAGCCTGGTCCCCGGAAGTTAAGGACAGGATTATACGGAATATACTGTATTCGGTTTGCATTTCTTATTCCCTTTGCGATCCTTCACTTGTGTGGCGTTACAACCAGGGGATTCGAGAATCTCTCGATTCCCTGAGAGACGAGTATCGACTGCGATTCACGAACAACCCCTCCGATTTCCGGTATCGCTTTATCGTCGTGTCCGAGTACTGAGATACGTGAACGAATAGCGCTCTTTTGCCGAAAAAATAACCGCATCGTAACTAAACGCTCACGAATGCAGGATAAGCTTGACGCAACCCCGCGTACGTATAAGCGGGCATTCAGGAGGAAACCATGAAACGATATGGAAAAGCGGCGATCATGTTGATCTTCGCGATGGCGATTCTTGCTCAGGGGGCGTTCGCTCAGTCGGGCAAGGCGACGGCGAAAAACGTGATACTACTTATTCCCGACGGCGCGAGCGTGGCGCCCCAGACCCTGTCCCGCTGGATGAAAGGAAGCGAGCTTTCGTTCGACAAGTATACCTGCGGGCTCGTCGAGACCTACAGCTCAGACATGACGATAGCCGACTCCGCCCCCGCGGGAACCGCGTACGCGACCGGCTACAAGAGTCAGTCCGGCAATATCGCAAGCACCGGCAAAGTCTACACCGCGCCCGGATACGCGGCGCCCGAGCTCGGGACGCTTCGCCCCGTGGCGACCGTTCTCGAGGCCGCGAAGCTCTCCGGGCTCTCGACGGGGCTTGTGTGCACCTGCGAGTTCATGCACGCCACCCCGGCCGATTTCGCCGGGCACGACCCGAGCCGAAAGAGCTACGATAACCTGTCCGAGCAGATCATCTTCAATAACGTCGACGTCGTGCTTGGCGGCGGTTGGTCGTTCCTCGAGGCGGCGAACCGCGCCGACAAGGACAACCTCATCGACCAAATTGGCTCTCGCGGCTATACGCTCGTAAAGACGAGCGCCGAACTCAAGGCCGCTAAGGCGACGAAGCTCTTCGGACTCTTCGCGCCCAAGGCGCTCGCCTATGACATCGACCGCGATCCGGCCAAGGAGCCGGGTCTTGACCAGATGACCGACAAGGCGATATCCGTCCTCTCCGCCAACAAAAAGGGTTTCTTCCTCATGGTCGAGGGATCGAAAGTCGACTGGGCTGCGCACGCGAACGATCCCGTCGGCGTCGTCACGGACTTCCTCGCATTCGATCGGGCATGCGAGGTCGCGCTCAAGTTCGCCGCGAAAGACAAGAACACGATCGTCATCGTGGTTACCGACCACGGCAATTCCGGCTTCTCGATCGGCGATCGGACGACGAGCAACGGCTATGACAAGACTACCTACAATACCTTCTACGACCCGCTCAAGAAGGCGACGAGGACCGGCGAGGGGCTCGAGGCTCTCATCGCCGCCGACAAGAGCAACATCCGGGACGTCGTCGCGAAGTACTACGGCATCTCCGACCTGACCGACGCCGAGGTCGTCTCGATCGCGAAGGCGGAGCCGGGCGCGCTCAACTACGCCGTCGGCCCGATGATGGGAAACCGCGCGAAGATCGGCTTTACCACCGGCGGGCACACGGGCGAGGACGTGGTGCTTTCGGTGTACGATCCCTCTGGCAACCGCCCGACGGGCGTCATCGAGAACGTGGAGATCGCGCGGTATATCGAGCGATCGCTCGCCCTTGACCTTGCCTCCGCCACGAACCGGCTCTTCGTCGAGGCGGAAACCGCCTTCGCCGCCAAGAAGGCAGAGGTGAGCGTCGACGCGACGAGCGATCCCGCGAACGTCCGGCTCGTCACGAAGAAGGGCGACGTCGAGCTCGCGATCGTGCAGAACCGCGATTACGCGATCGTGAAGGGACTTCCGAAAACGACGAAAGGCGTGTACGTCCTCGGGAAGGACGGTGAAGGAAAGGAAATCCTCGCGCTCAAGGCCGACGGGGTGACCGTTAATAACGGCGCGAAGTGGTTCGTCTCGCGCAATCTCGTGGACGCCATTAAGTAATCATCCCTTGTTATCGCTAATGGCCAGCCGCCCCATGCGCGGTTGAACCAGCCCCGATCCTTCCGCAATAGCGCGGGATGGCCGGGGCTTTTTATTTTACGGGCCTGTCCCGCGTGATGTGATTTGGTCCGTCAGCGTTTCGCGCGCGCGTCGATTTTAGCCTTCACGGCGAGCACGTCGGCATCGTTCGGCCTCTCCGCGAGTACCGTCTCTATTACCGCGAGGGCTTCGTCGAATCGCTCGAGGCGGAAAAGGCTCCAGGCGAGATGCTCGCGAAAGCGCGGCTCGTAGGGGTTGAGGTCGGCGGCCCGGCGGAACTGGCTTTCGGCAACCTCGAGCATCCCGCGCCGGAGGGCGGTAACGCCGATGTGATCCCTGTCGTAGCCGAGAAACCGATTTGGCTTAAGGCGCTCTTCCATTTCCTCGGAGAAGCGCGGGGAAGAGTAGCCCTCAGGAGAATATCCTGCCATAGAGGTCTTCCCCATAGGTCGTCAGAAGCGGCTCTCCTTCCGTGATCCTGAACGAACGGGTTCCGTCGGCCTCGCGCGAGGCGCGGAGAAACAGGAGCTCGTCGTCCCCCTTCCGGAAAAAGCGGGAGGCCAACTCGGCAAGGTGCGTGACGTAGACGCACGCGACGCCGCGCGAGCGGAAGGCGTCGACGATACCCTCGGCGATTTCCGATCCCTCGCGCTCGTTCGTGGCCGCGAATGACTCGTTCATGAGAACAAGCGCGCCGGGCCTGATCGCGTCGACTATGGCGCTCATGCGTCCGAGTTCCTCGTCAAGCTTTCCGCTTTTCATCGTCGTATCCTCCTCGCGCCTGAAATGAGAAAAGACCCCGGATCGTATTGAAACCGAGCACGACTCGGCGGCAACGAAAAGGCCTGATTGCGCCATAAGCTGCATGAGACCGATCGCGCGGAGGAGGACGGTCTTGCCCCCTCCGTTCGCCCCGGTGATGAAGGTTGCGCTCTTGCCGTCGGCGGAGAGGTCGTTCCCGACGGGATCGATATTCTGGCCGATCGCGAGCGCGGGGTTCACGAGCCCCCTAGCGGAGAGAAGGATAGATGTCGCGGGACTCACGGACGGCACGCAAAAGCCGATGCGCCGCCTTCGGAGCTCGTCGGCGAGGTTGATCGCCCCCGCGTAAAACGCGAGCTCGTCCCGAAGCGCGGTAAAAAACCCGACGATATGGTCGACGGCCTGGGATACCGCCGTCATGGCGTCGGCAAGTCCGCGGTCGCGGAGGTCGGAAAGCGCGCGCGGGCCGTTCTCGTCTCCGGGGGCGAGTTGAACGGCGAT
>QKAR01000065.1 GCA_003246335.1 Spirochaetales bacterium
GTTCGGGCACCGCGGGGCGAACCATCCGGTGAAGGATCTCGCGACGAACCGCGTCTACATGTCGAGCCAAAACCACGGCTACTGCGTCGTCCCGGAAACGGTCGACCCCAAGCTCGCCGTGATCAGCCACGTCAACGTGAACGACGGCTCGGTCGAGGGACTCAGGTTCAAGGATAAGCCGGTCTCATCGGTGCAGTTCCATCCGGAGGCGAGCCCCGGGCCGCGGGAGACCGCCTATCTGTTCGACGAATTCATCCAGAAAATAGACGCGGCGAAGCACGGCGCCGCCGTCGCGAAGGGGGCACTCTGATGCCGAAAAGAGAATCAATCCACAAAGTACTCGTCATCGGCTCGGGGCCGATCATCATAGGGCAGGCGGCGGAATTCGATTACGCGGGAACGCAGGCGTGCCGCACGCTGAAAGAGGAAGGGCTCGAGGTCGTCCTCGTCAACTCGAACCCCGCGACGATCATGACCGACAGCGATATCGCGGACAAGGTGTACATCGAGCCGCTTACCGTCGAGACGGTCAAGCGCATCATCGAGATCGAAAAACCGGACTCGGTGCTGCCGACGCTCGGAGGCCAGACGGGACTCAACCTCGCGATGGAACTCGCCGGCGAAGGCTGGCTCGAGCAGCACGGCGTCACCCTTCTCGGAACGAACGCGGACACCATCCGAAAGGCCGAGGATCGGCAAGCCTTCAAGGACACCATGGAGTCGATCGGCGAGCCGTGCATCGTCAGCAAAGTCGTCACGACGTACGGGGACGCCCGCGACTTCGCGCGCGAAATCGGCTTTCCCGTCATCGTGCGGCCCGCGTACACGCTCGGCGGAACCGGCGGCGGCATCGCGAAGGACGAGGGAGAGCTCGAGGAAATCGCGCCGAACGGGCTCGCCCTCTCGCGCGTCGGGCAAGTCCTCATCGAAAAATGCATTTCCGGCTGGAAAGAGATCGAGTACGAAGTCATCCGCGACGCGGCGGGCAACTGCATCATCGTGTGCAACATGGAAAACTTCGACCCCGTCGGCGTGCATACCGGCGACTCGATCGTCGTCGCGCCGAGCCAGACGCTCTCCGACAAGGATCATCAGATGCTCCGGTCGAGCGCCATCAATATCATCAACGCGCTCGGCATCGAGGGCGGCTGCAACGTCCAGTACGCGCTCCACCCGGACTCGAGCCAGTACGCCGTCATCGAGGTAAACCCGCGCGTCAGCCGCTCGTCGGCCCTCGCGTCGAAGGCGACCGGCTACCCGATCGCGAAAGTCGCGGCGCGCATCGCGCTCGGCTACACCCTCGACGAGATCAAGAACTCCGTCACCGGCAAAACCTACGCGGCCTTCGAGCCGGCGCTCGACTACTGCGTCGTCAAAATCCCTCGCTGGCCCTTCGACAAGTTCGTCAACGCGAAACGGAAACTCGGCACGCAGATGCAGGCGACCGGCGAGGTAATGGCGATCGCGTACTCGTTCGAGGGCGCGCTCATGAAGGCGGTCCGCTCGCTCGAGCAAAACGTGCACTCGCTGTGGCACCGAAAGTTCGCCGCGCGCACGACCGAGACGCTCATGAAAAACATCACCGAGAAAGTCTCCGACGAGCGGCTCTTCGAGATCAGCGAGCTCATGCGGCGCGGCACGAGCGCCAAGGTCATCCACGACATCACGATGATCGACTACTGGTTCCTCGACCGCATCCGGCACATCCTCGACATCGAGCGGAGAATCTCGTTCGGCGCGAAGGACTACGACACGCTCATGGAGGCGAAAGTCGCCGGCTTCCCCGACCGCGAGATCGCGCGGCTCCTGAACGTCGACGAAAAGGAAATCAAGTACCTGCGGAAGCGGCTCGGCATCGTGCCCGCGTACAATATGGTCGACACCTGCGCGGGCGAGTTCGAGGCGATCACCCCGTACTTTTACTCGAACTACAACGCGACGAACGAGGCCGTGGACGCGGCGGGCCCGGCGGGCAAAAAAGGTAAGGGAAAAGTCCTCGTACTCGGCTCCGGGCCGATCAGGATCGGCCAGGGCATCGAGTTCGACTACTGCTCGGTCCACTCGGTATGGGCGCTGAAGAAACTCGGCTACGAGACGATCATCGTCAACAACAATCCCGAAACGGTATCCACCGACTTCGATATTTCCGACCGGCTCTACTTCGAGCCGCTCACGAGCGAGGACGTCGAAAACGTCGTCGAGAACGAAAAGCCGATCGGCTGCGTCGTCCAGTTCGGCGGACAGACCGCGATCAAGCTCGCCTCCGCCGTCGCCGCGATGGGCGTGCCGATTCTCGGCACGAGCGCGAAAGACGTCGACCGCGCCGAGGACCGCGAGCTCTTCGACGAAGTCCTCGAGAAGACGGGAATCCCGCGCGCCGCGGGCGACACCGTATTCACCGTCGACGAGGCGATAGCCGCCGCGAACCGCCTCGGCTATCCCGTACTCGTGCGACCCTCGTACGTGCTCGGCGGTCAGGGCATGGACATCGCGTACTCGGACAACGACATCCACGAGTTCATGGAAGTCATTAACCAAATTCAGCAGGACCACCCCATCCTCGTCGACAAGTACATCGAGGGAACGGAGACCGAGGTTGACGCCGTCTGTGACGGCACCGACATCCTGATTCCCGGAATCATGGAGCACGTCGAGCGGACGGGCATCCACTCGGGCGACTCCATCTCGGTGTACCCCGCGCCGAATCTGACGAAGTCCCAAAAGGCGAAAATCGCCGATTACTCCGAAAAGCTCGCGAAGGAACTCCGCGTGAGCGGCCTCATCAATATCCAGTTCATCGCGAAAGGCGACGACATTTACGTGATCGAGGTCAACCCGCGCTCGAGCCGGACCGTGCCCTACATCAGCAAGGTGACCGGGGTACCCATCGTCGACCTCGCGACGAAGTGCATGTTCGGCGAAAAGCTCAAGAACCTCGGATACGGCGTCGGCATGTATCGCGAGTCGCCGTACAGCGCGGTCAAGATGCCGGTGTTCAGCTTCGAGAAACTTTACGGCGTCGAGACGGCGCTCGGCCCCGAAATGAAATCCACCGGCGAGGCGCTCGGCATCGCGAAAAACTGGGCGGACGCCCTGTACAAGGGATTCCGCGGCTCGGGCATCAAGGTGCGGACGAACGCCGAGGGAACGGGAACGGTCGCCGTGTCCCTGCGCGAGCGGGACTGGGCGGAAGCGCTGCCCATCGTCGCGAAATACGCCAAAATCGGATTCTCGATCGTCGCGACGGAAGGCACCGCGAATTACCTGAACGCGCACGGCGTGAAGGCCGCGAAAATCAATCGGCCGTCGGAGGCGCACCCGAATATCATCGACGCGCTCCAAAAAGGCGAGTTGACCCTCGTGTTTAACACGCCGACGCGCGGGCGCGACAAAAACCGCGACGGCTTCCGGATCAGGCGCGCGGCGGTCGAGCACAACTGCGCGTGCCTGACGGCGATCGACACCGCGAACGCCTTCGCCGAATGCCTCGCGCGCGGCGTCCATAAGACGCTCGAGCCGGTAGACATCGCCGCGATTTTTACGTGACGTAACTTTAACACCGCCTGGGCGCCGATCGCCCAGGCGGCGGATATCTCAGCGACCCCGCGCCGGCTCATCGGCGCGGGGCTCCCTCGAAACAGAACCTCTTGCGCTCGTCGACTCTTGCCCTCCCCCGCCCAATTCGAAATAATGACCGCATGACCGTTGAAATACGAAAACTCGAATCGGCATATCTCGACCAGGCGACCGCGACGCTCAAACGCGCCGTTTCCCGCATGATCCAAAATAAAATTCTTCAATGGGATGAACTTTACCCGACTAAGGAAATTTTATCGGATGACATCGCCTCTGGCGTCGCTTTCGGCCTTTTTTGCGATGAGGCGCTCGCCGGGTACGTCGTCCTCAACGAGCGCCAAGACAGCGAATACGCGGCGATTCCCTGGCGGTTCATCGAGGGGAAGCAATTGGTCATCCACCGGCTTTTCATCGACCCCGCTTTTCAGGGGAAAGGACTCGCGCAAGCGATGCTCGCCTTCGCGGAGGAATTCGGAACGAAAAGCGGGTACGCCTCAATCCGGCTTGACGCGTTTCCGCCGAACGAGGCGGCGATCCATATGTACGAAAAGCGCGGCTTTCTCCTGAGGGGTACGGTGCGGTTCCGAAAGGGGATTTTCAACTGCTATGAAAAACTTTTGCCGGTAAATGAATGAAAATATACGTCGTGAGGGGTGACATCACCGCGATTCCGGTCGACGCCATCGTCAACGCCGCGAATAGCGGTCTGTACGGCGGGGGCGGAGTCGACGGCGCGATCCATCGAGCGGGCGGGCCATCGATCGCCGCGGAATGCGCCGACATCCGGAGTCGCCAAGGCGGATGCGAAACGGGAAACGCCGTGCACACCGGCGCGGGAAAGCTTCCGGCGAAGTATGTCATCCACACCGTCGGGCCGATATGGGGCGCGGGAGACGACAGAGCGGGAGAACTGCTCGCGGCATGCTACCGCAATTCCCTGCGACTCGCCGAGCGGCTTGGCTGCGATTCCGTTTCGTTCCCCAACATCAGCACCGGGGTATACGGTTGCCCCAAAGAAGTCGCCGTCGACGTCGTGCATGGATTATTTTCGGATCGAATTTTTTTAAGCGAATTCCGGAAAGTTACTACTGTTTTTTTCGTTAATTTCGAGCGGGACAACTACGAACTTTATCAAATGAAATTCGCGGATATTCGCGAACGGTGACAATGGAGGATACGGTCATGAAAAGAACGGTAGAATTCTTAAAAGCCGCGGGAACTTTTTATCTCGCGACGATGGACGGCGATCAAGCCCGCGTACGGCCTTTCGGCGCGGTAAGCGTCCATGGGGCAAGCTCTATATTTGCACGAACAACAAAAAAAAGTGCTTCGAGCAAATGATTCAGAACCCCAAAATCGAGATTTCCGGAATGGCGAAGGGCGAATGGATACGCTTGACCGGTCAGGCGACGCGGGACACGTCGACGGCCGCGAAAAAAGCGATGCTCGACGCGAACCCGTCGCTTTCGCGCATGAACTCGCTCGACGACGGCGTCTTCGAGGTTTTCGCCATCGAAAACGCGACCGCGGAGTTCAACGCTTTCGGGAAGGAACCGACGACCGAAACGTTTTAACGCTCGCCGGGGGTAGATAGGGAACGGCGGGGCAGACAGGGAACGGCGACGATTGCCCTTCGCGCCGTTCCCGCGCTATCATCGCTTCCATGACGTCAGCGCAGCAAATTTGGTCGTCGGCCATCATTTTGATGTTCGTCATCGACCCCTTCGGGAACATCCCGCTTTTAATCGCCATTCTCAAGGACATGCCGCGAAAGCGGCAGTTCGCCATCATCATCCGCGAAATGCTTATCGGTCTCGCGCTGATGGTCGTCTTCCTTTTTTTCGGGCAATCCTTTCTTTCGATTTTCAGCCTGGAGACCGGCGCGATCCGCATCGCGGGCGGGATTATTTTTTTCGTCATCGGCTTGCGCATGGTGTTTCCCGGCCCCGAAGGCCCCATCTACGCCGGGGACGGCGAGCCGTTCATCGTCCCCATCGCGATCCCGCTCATCGCGGGCCCATCCGCCCTCGCGACGCTCATTCTCATGAGCGAGGCCCACGGCGTGCCGCGGATTTCCGTTCTCTTTTCGCTTTTGATCGCCTGGGCGATTTCCTCGGTCATCCTGAGCCTTTCGCCGTTCTTTTATCGCGCCCTCGGGAAGCGCGGGCTCGCCGCCCTCGAGCGCCTCATGGGCATGCTCCTCGTGATGCTCTCGGTCCAAATGTTCATCGACGGATTGCGCGCGCTCGGCGTTTTTTGATTTTTACGGGCGCCTGTAGGAAATCGGCGCGCCGATTTCCCCATCGCGTGCTCCGCTTGTATTCGCGGGCGCGCCGCCGCTCGCGCGCCGACCCGCCCGCGAGATACCGCTTCGCCCGCTGGCGCGAAAACACTCGCTCAATGATTGATTGTAAACGCGGATCTGCTCCGCGCGCCCCAGCCCCGGAACGCCGATCGCGCCTGAGACTCGCGCGGCGGTTGTTTCGCCGACTACCGAACGAAGAGCTCTTCCGCCGAAGACGCGAGCGGCGAGCGATAGCGAAACGCATCCGCCATTTTTCCCGTGATCGCCGCGCTCGGGCACCAATTCACGCAGCCGAAGCATGTATCGCATTTTTTACCCCACGAGGGTTTCCCGCCTATCATCGAGATGTTGCCGGTCGGGCACAGCCGGGCGCACGCGCCGCAGCCGACGCAGGAGGCTCCAGCCGAAAATTTCGGGTTCATGAACGCGTTTCCCATCGGATTAACCAGAACCGTTAAAAGGCGGGAAGAAAGCCTCGGCGAGTCAAACGGGGGAAGACGCCGCTCTCCGACGAACGTCGAGATTTCGGAGACCCTGCGCTCATACGCGTCCGCGTCGAATTTTTTTCGGGGTATCTCGAGCGAAAAATGGGCCACCCGCTTTCGCTTCAGCTTTAACGCGCGGTCAATCTGGTCGCAGGAAGCCGCGGGATTTCCGCCGTGCGTCGCGACCGCGAAAACATAGCGTTTCGACGAGGACCCCGCGAAACCCGCGGACACCGCCCTCATTTTCGATAGAACGAAAGTCGGAACCCCGAACATCAAAATCGGGAACACAAATCCCACGGCCGCGTCCGAACCGGAAAAATCCGCCAGACTTGCCGCTCCGATCGGAACGGCTCGGGCGTTTTCAAGCCGCGCGGCGATCGATTCCGCCGTCTTCCGCGAGTTTCCCGTCCCTGAGAAAAAATACACTATCGTTTCCATACTTCCTCCATTTGGTTCATAGCGGTATGTCAACCGAACTCTATTGACACAGATCATCTCTATTAAGTAAGGTATTTATACCGTAGGTATACTAATATACCCTTGGTATACTTTATGTCAACTAGGAAACAATTTTGAGCGAACCGGAAAGCCGAGCCGAACGAAAAAAAAATGCCTTGCGCGAAACGATCCTTTCAGCCGCGGAATCCCTTTTCGCGGATCAGGGTCTTCAAGCGACCACGATGAACGAAATCGCCGCGCGCGCCGACGTGACGAAACGAACGGTATATGCCTATTTCACCGGCAAAGAGGATCTCTATTACGCGATTCTCACCCGTTGGTACGAAACGCTGCTCGCGGAACTCACCAACGCGGCGACGGGTATAGCCGCACCGTTCGAGCGCATCGAACGAGGCAGCGTCGCCTACGCGAATCTCTATGCGCGGAACCCGGCGCTTTTTCAGCTCATTAACGAGCGGCAATCGCTCGGGGCGCCCGCCGATGAAAGCGCGCCGAACCGCGCGGCGCTCAAGGAAACGAAAAAGCGACTTTTTTTCTTTATGACGGAGACCTTCGAGGCGGCGCGTACGGAAGGCTCAGTCCGAACGGATATTGCCGTGTCTGCGTTGGTTGCTTCTTTCATATTCAACCTGACGGGCTTTTTCTCGATGCTTTCGGTTAGCGGGGACGATTTCGTGCGTTACTTCAACCTCGACGGCAGACGATTTATCGATTCCAGCGTCGCGATGATCGTCGATGGGCTGAGAAAAGAACGAATGAAATGAAGCCCGCGGCCGCGACGCGCGGCGCACGCATCGGTTATTTTGGAACATTCATGCAAAAACACTGTATAAATATGCAAAACAGCTTGATTATTATTCGTTAATTTACTATGTTGATTCGATCGCGAGGCGATGGGGCTTCCTTCGCACTGTCACGCGTCCGCGTGATTCTGCGTGGGAAGCCCCGATTTTTTTGCCCGTTGGGTAAAAGCTTCGCGATAAACTTGGCCGGATGGTTTCCGGCCCTTACCATTCTTTGAGGAGGAATGTGCAATGTGTGGTATTGTCGGCGCGTTTGACATCAAAAAAAATACGGAGCCATTCCGTAATCAAATCCTGAAAATGGCGAAACTGCTTCGTCACCGCGGGCCGGACTGGTCGGGCATTTACTCGGGCGAAAAGGCGATCCTGGCGCACGAGCGACTCGCGATCGTCGACCCGCTTTCGGGCAACCAGCCCCTCTTCAGCAAAGACGGCAAGCTCGCCCTCGCGGTAAACGGCGAAATTTACAATCACAAAGACATCCGCAAAAAGTTCGCGGGAAAATACGAATTTCTCACCGAGTCCGACTGCGAAGTCATTCTTCCCCTGTACCGCGAATACGGCGCCGATTTCCTCGAGGAGCTGAACGGCATTTTCGCCTTCGCCCTCTACGATATCGAAAACGACCGCTACATCGTCGGCCGCGACCACATCGGCATCATTCCGCTCTATCAGGGCTGGGACCCGGAAGGCCGCTATTACGTCGCCTCTGAGCTCAAAGCCCTTGAGGGCGTGTGCACCGAAATCCGGGAGTTCCTCCCCGGAACGGTCTACGACTCGAAAACCGGCGAAACGAAAAGCTGGTACCAGCGCGACTGGATGGAATTCGACGCGGTCAAAAACGCGAAAACCGACATCGATCAGCTCCGCCAAGGGCTTGAGGACGCGGTTCGCCGCCAGCTCATGAGCGACGTTCCCTACGGCGTTCTCCTTTCCGGCGGACTCGATAGCTCCGTCATCGCGGCGGTTACCCAAAAGTTCGCGGCGAAACGCGTCGAGACTGACAGCAAGGAAGAAGCCTGGTGGCCGCGCCTCCACTCGTTCGCCGTCGGCCTCGAAGGCTCTCCCGACCTCAAAGCCGCCAAAAAAGCGGCCGACCATATCGGCACCGTCCATCACGAAATTCACTTTACCGTCCAGGAAGGACTCGACGCCGTGCGCGACGTCATTTATCACCTGGAAACGTATGACATCACGACCGTGCGCGCCGCGACGCCGATGTACCTGCTTTCCCGCGCGATCAAGAGCATGGGCATCAAGATGGTGCTTTCCGGCGAGGGCTCGGACGAGCTCTTCGGCGGCTACCTCTACTTCCACAAGGCGCCGAACGCCCAGGAACTCCACGAGGAAACCGTCCGCAAGCTCGGCAAGCTCCACCTCTACGATTGCCTCCGCGCGAACAAGGCGCTCGCGGCCTGGGGCGTCGAGGGCCGCGTTCCCTTCCTCGACAAGGAATTCATCGACATCGCGATGCGGCAAAACCCGAAGGACAAACTTTCCGGCAAGGCGAGCGAGTCAATCGCGCCGGACGGCAAGGCGCGCATCGAAAAATGGATGGTTCGCGAGGCGTTTAAGGATTACTTGCCCGCCGACATCGTTTGGCGGCAAAAGGAGCAATTCTCCGACGGCGTCGGCTACTCGTGGATCGACTCGCTTAAAAAGCTCTGCGACGAGAAAGTTTCCGACGAGCAGTTCGCCCGCGCGGCCGATCGCTATCCGATCAATCCCCCGATGACGAAAGAGCAGTATTATTACCGCACGGTCTTCGAGGAATTCTTCCCCTCGGCGAGCGCGGCGAAAACCGTCGCCTACGAGGCGAGCGTCGCGTGTTCCACCGCGAAAGCCCTGGAATGGGACGCCGCCTGGAAAAACATGAACGATCCGTCCGGACGCGCGGTTTCGGGCGTTCACGACCAGGCATATAAATAACACGCCGCATGACGAACGACCTGCTTCGAGCCATGATCGAATACAACGCGCCGGACGTCCGGCGCGTTAACCACTCGCTCAAGGTACTCGGCTACGCGCAATACCTCGCGCGCGCCGAGCGGTGCGCGCCCGATACGGCGCGCATTATCGAGGCGGCCGCGATTCTCCACGATATCGGGATACACGTCGCCGAGCGGGTCCATGGCTCATCCGCGGGAAACTGGCAGGAAATCGAGGGCCCGCCGATCGCCCGGCGCATGCTTGCCGATATCGGCGCCGACCCGCGCTTTACCGACCGGGTCGCGTTCATCGTCGGCCATCATCACAGCTACGCGAAAATCGACGCGATCGACTTTCAAATTCTCGTCGAGGCCGATTTCCTCGTAAACGCCTCGGAAGATTCGCTCGACCGCGATCAAATACTCTCATTCAAGAAAAACGTCTTCCGAACGCACGCGGGCACCGAACTCCTGTCAAAACTGTTCCTGCAGTAAGCCTCTCAACTCCGTAAGCTAAAAACTTTCTCGCCTTCCTACTATCGATGCGCTATACTAAAGACATGCGGTCGTAGGCGGATAGTGTGTCGCCCACGACGCGAAAAAAAGATAGCGCTCCATAAGCGAAAGAGGATACCATGCGTTTACGAATAGGACAAAAGCTTATTGCCTTTAGTTCCGTGATCATCGCCATACCGATGATTTTCCTCGCGGTCATAATCACAAGCCAGGCAAAAACCGGAATTTCGGCGCAAACGGAAGCCAACCTCATCGACATGGCTCAGACGATGGCAAATTACGTCGAGGCGAGATTTCAGGGCGATATGAGGGCCGTAACCGCGCTAACCATGGATGAAAACGTCGTCGATTCAATTCGCGCGTCAAACGCCGGTTCTTCCGATGAGAAAAAATTGCAAAGCGTACAGAGTATGGTCGCGAACTTGAAAAAAACGGCCGTGTTTTCCAAATCCTATGACGCTATTTTAGTGATCAACAAAAGCGGTACAATTATAGCCTCGTCGGTTCCCGAAGTCATCGGCCTCGACGTGCATACGCGAGATTATTTCACCATAGGCATGTCGGGAACGCCCGGCGTCGGTCAAATGATCACGAGCAAATCGGGCGCGATATCCGCCGGAGTGAGCGCCGCGGTACGCGACGGCGATGGAACGGCGATCGGCGTATGCGTGGTCACGCTCCTGCATCAATCGCTTACCGAATACATGGCGAAAGTCAAGATCGGCGAAACCGGCTATTTTTCCATAATTGACCGGACCGGCCTCGTCGTCATGCACCCGAACGAAAAGTTGGTCATGAACTTTAATTCCCTCGACGACCCAGAACTGAAGCCGGTTACCGAGGCGAGTTTTTCCGGAAAAAACGAGGCGATTCATTACTCGTACCAGGGCGCGCGAAAAGTCATGGCGTACGCGACGGTGCCTTCGAACGGATGGATAATCCAAGCGTCAATGCCGGAACACGAATTCCTCGCTACCGTCACGGCACTTCGCGTGACGGTCATCATCGTCACGATACTGAGCCTACTAATCGCGATCGTCATAATCGCCCTCTTTTCCCGAACCTTCAGCACGCCAATTGTCGCGGCGGCGAAGTACGCGGGCACTATGGCTGAGGGCAATCTCGAAGTCGCCATACGCCCGGAATTCCTTACCCGAGGGGACGAAATAGGGGAGCTCGCGCAGTCGTTTAAGAATCAAAGACAACGCCTCAGCGAGGTGGTCGCGTCCACCATTTTCGCCGTCGATAACGTACTGCAGGGCAGCAACCAGCTAAGCGCGACGTCGCAACAAATGTCCCAAGGCGCGACGGAACAAGCCTCCTCAATCGAGGAAATTTCTTCGTCCATGGAACAAATGACCGCTAATATCAAGCAAAACGCGGAAAACGCGCAAATGACGGGTACCATAGCGGTTAAGGCGGCCCAGGGAGCGGAAGACGGAGGCAAAGCGGTAATTCACACCGTCGAGGCGATGAAGTCGATCGCGGCTAAAACGGGTATCATCGAGGAAATAGCCCGGTCGACGAATATGCTCGCGCTCAATGCCTCTATCGAGGCGGCGCGCGCCGGCGAATACGGCAAGGGATTCGCGGTAGTCGCGGCCGAAGTCGGAAAACTCGCCGAGCGCAGCCAAAAAGAGGCGGGAGAAATCAGCAAGCTCTCCAGCGAGAGCGTGAAAATCGCGGAAGAGGCGGGTCATACCATTATGAATATCCTGCCCGATATTAAAAAAACCGCCGATCTCGTGCAGGAAATCAGCGCTTCGAGCATGGAACAAAACACCGGGGCACAACAAATCAATCAGGCTATCCTTCAGCTCGACCAAGTCGTACAGCAAAACGCCTCCGCTTCAGAAGAGGCCGCGTCAATGTCGGAAGAACTCGCCGGTCAGGCAATGGAACTGCGAACCACAATTTCATACTTTAAAATTTCGGAGGATTTCGCCTCGAGTAAGACCGTTTCCCAACAACGCGATGTCCGCGCGACGCTAACGAAACGGGACGCAATCGAGATAAAACCGAAGAAAAAGGAAAGCGGCTCCCCGGAACCGAAAGAGCCCGCGAAAATCGAGGTAAAACCGGCTTTGCCTAAAAAGGCCGAGTCCAAACGCGCGGAAAAGCCCGAAACGAAAACGATGTCCCTGCCGAGGAAAAAAAGTACCGGAATAAACATAGCGCTCGACGATCCTGAGTCAAAGTCTATCGATGACGATATCGATACTAATTTTAAGGAATTTTAACGATGGGCGAAAAAAAAACCGAGGAAACGAATCAATATCTCACTTTCATTCTCGCCGGCGAAGGCTACGCGATTCCCGTCACGCGCGTGAGGGAAGTTTTGCTGGTACCGAAAATAACGAAAATACCGCGCATGCCGGAGTTTATGCGCGGCGTATTTAACCTCCGCGGTATGGTCGTACCCATCGTCGATCTCAAAAAGAAATTCGGGCTCGGAGAGACGGATTTAACCAGCGATACCGCGATTATCGTGATAGAGATACACGGGGCCGGGGAAACGCACGATGGCGTCGTGCACATCGGTCTTTTCGCGGATATAGTCCAAAAAGTCATCACGATTCCAGATGCGGCTCTCGAGCCGCCGCCGAAAATTGGCATGCGCGTCAATACCTCTTTCATTATGAGCATGGGGCACGTAGAAAACGACTTCATCGTCATTCTGAATATCGAGGAAATTTTAACCGCGAAGGAGCTTGAGCGCGTCGAAACGGCGAGTGAGGTGCCGGTGTCCGACTAAACCGCTTGTCGCAGTCACGCCCGGACCGTTTTCCAACCGGCCCGGTTCGGGCAAACTTTTCGGCATCCGAAACATACGGTGAGCGGCTTGCCTTTCGAGTTTTGACCCTCGGATTGCGGCCTACATTGCGCTTGAACAACGCCGAGAGCAGATAGCGCGCCCGAGGGACAAGCGTCGACGCAACGACCGCAGGATACAGGGCATAAGCTCCCCGAAAGAACCGAATCGCCCTCGAATTCCCCGTCGATAAGAACCGCGCCAAGTTTCAGTAAATTTCCAAACTTTGGATTACACAGCAACTGATTCTTGCCGATTAAGCCTAACCCCGCAAAATACGCTGCCGTCTTTAGATTCATTAGACCCTTACCCGTTTTTGAGGCTACGTCCCAAAAATCGTATGGCTCGGAAGGAATTGGCACCGCTTTCATGCCACGACGCTCCAATTCGAGGGTTATCGAGATGGAAATTCGCGAAATTTCATGGAGCGATATATCGTCGGCAACCGAGTAAGGTACATACGAATCGATAAAAAGGACGGTTTCGGGAGTTTGAATGCCAAAGGCGATAACCGTACGGGCCGCTTTGAAAATATCCTGCGGACGGAAGCCTATCGGTTCATCCGCAAATCGATGAACTGGCGCAATCCCGCATACTTGTGCGCCCTGAGCGATAACGATTTGTTTTACAATTGACGCATTCATATTTTATGAATTCCTTGTAACATTCAGTAAATAAAAAACAAGAATTTGCGAGATGCAGAAAACGAATTTGGTTTTTATTGCGAATTTGCTACCTACCGGTAGGTATTTTTTTTCTTGAAATATTACCTACCGGTAGGTATAATATGAATATGGATATATCGACCAGAGAATTAATCATGCGCATTGCGCTCGATCTATTTGCGCTCCAGGGTTACGAATCGATTGGAGTGCTTGAAATCGCTAAAAAATCAGGCGTAACGAAACCGACGCTCTACCATTACTTTGGGAGCAAACGCGGTTTGCTTGACGCCCTCATGGACTCACACGGTAAAAAATTGTATGACGCCGTCGCCGAAGGATGCGTGTATCAACACGATATCGTTTCGAATTTAAGAAACGTTACGCGAAGCATTCTCGCGACCGCGACGCAAAACGAGGCTTTTTTTCGTCTACATCAAACATTATCAACGTCGGCTCCAAACAGTGAAGGGTTTCGCTCTGGAGCGCCTTTAAGAACCATGATCACCGAGAGAATAGAACAATTATTTGAGGAGGCATCCGCTGATCATGGAAATATGCGTGGAAGGGCACGAGTTTATAGCTATGCGTTCCAGGGCATGTGCAACACATGGGCTACCCTACTTTTGAACAAAGAGGTTGAAATCACCGACGAAATGATGAATCGCGCCGTACATTATTTTATGCACGGAATTTTTTCATGATTTTGATACCTACCGGTAAGTACAACTAATAACTCACCTGCTTTTATTACGTAAAGGCGCAACAATATTTTTCAAGGAGACTTATCGATGATAATTATACCTACCGGTAGGTATAATTCAAATAAACGAAAAGGAGCAACAATGAATTGGGATAAATCTTTTTTCTATCATATCTACCCTCTTGGAATGTGCGACTGCAAGTCACAAAATGACTTTTCTTCGCCACCCGGGGACGGTCTTATTCGATTGAAAGATCGCGTCGCGCACCTCAAATCGTTAGGAATCAACGCACTTTATATCGGGCCACTGTTTGAATCCGTGACCCATGGGTACGACACCGTGGATTATTGGCATGTCGACAGACGTCTGGGAACCGACGTGGATTTTCGCGCGCTTGTCAATACCCTGCATAACGCGGGAATTGCCGTCGTCGTCGATGCCGTTTTCAATCACACGGGACGGCTTTTTTTTGCCTTCAAGGATATTCAGGCCAACGGTGAAAATTCTCAATATAGAAGCTGGTATAAAAACATTCGGTTTGATGAGCGCAGCCCCGAAGGCGACGCATTTTCATACGAAGGATGGGCAGGCCATTATTCGCTTGCAAAACTCGACGGTTCAAACCCCGCGGTCCGGAAACACCTTTTCGGCGCAGTCAAGCATTGGATCGAAGATTTTGGGATTGACGGGCTGCGCCTTGACGCAGCCGACGTACTCGACCCCGAGTTTATGGACGAACTTTCCGCCTTTTGCCGGTTAATCAAGCCCGATTTTTGGCTTCTCGGAGAGGTCGTACATGGAGATTATCGAGACTGGGCCCATGTCGGGCGTCTTGATTCGGTTACGAATTATGAGCTCTACAAAGGGCTCTGGTCGAGTTTCAACGATCATAATTTTTTCGAGATCGCCTGGACGCTCAATCGTCAATACGGACCGGAAGGCATGTATCGGGCGATGAACCCCTACAATTTCGTTGAAAATCACGACGTAAACCGAGTCGCGAGCGTTCTAAAAAACGAAAACCATCTTTTCGCGCTCTACGGTCTTTTATGCACGGTACCGGGAATTCCGTCGGTCTATTACGCCGGCGAATGGGGCGCGCGGGGCGAAAAGAAAAACGGAAGCGACGGCGAACTCCGTCCTCGCGTCGTCGAAACGGCAGATCATGGCCGTTGGAGCGGATTGCCGGATCACTGCGCGCCTCGCGTCGACTCTGAGGTCCTTGAAAACCTCATTCGCGCCCTCGCGAAATTACGACGAGACCGCGAAGCGCTCATAAAGGGGGGATATCGTCAAATCTCGGTGACGCACGAATTATTCTGTTTCGGCCGCGCGACGAAAAACGAGGAACTCATCATAGTCGTTAACGCGGCAAATAAAACGCAATCGCTCCGAATCGAACCGGAAAAAAAAATGCGCGCGCTTCGGCCTTTGCTTTCCGCGAGCCCGAATGGA
>QKAR01000133.1 GCA_003246335.1 Spirochaetales bacterium
AAATCCGTCGGCGCGCAGATCGGGACGACCGGAGCCATCGAGATCGGAAAGCATTCGGACGTAACGCTCGCCACCTACGACGAAGTCGGCCTCGCGTTCGAGGATCTCGCCATCGGCCGCATCGCCGGCGTCGTCGCCGACAGTCCCATCGCCGCTAACTTCGCGCTCCAGGAGCCGAAATTCAAGGATAAGCTCATGATCGTCGGACAGCCCTTTACCGACGAATGGCTCGGCCTCGCGGTCAAGAAAGGCGACGCCGAGACGCTTGCCATCCTCAACGACGGCCTCGCGAAAATCAAGGCGAGCGGCAAGCTCGACGAAATCGCAAAGAAGTGGCTGTACTAAATGAGTCGATCGCCTAAAGCTGGCCAAACGCAGCAACCGGTGATCAATGTCACGGACGGCACGCTGATTCCCCAACACGGGGATCACAGCGTGCTTTCCGCGTGGAACATCTCGTTCTTCGGCGCCATTGCCATCCTCGTCGGCTTGCTCGTTTTTCACCCGAACCCCTACGCGCGGATTATCGCTTTCGTTCCCGACGGAATACTCGCGACGTTCCGCGTCACCATCCTATCCATCGTATTCGCCCTGATGCTCGGCTTGCTCGCCGGACTCGGCCGAATTTCGCGATTCCGCCCGGTCAACCTCGTTTCGACGATTTACGTCGAGGTCATTCGCGGCATCCCGCTGCTCGTGCAGCTCTTTTACATTTATTACGCGCTCCCCCCGCTCGTGAACGCGGCGGGCTTGGGAAAAATCATTCAGCTCAACGGACCGACCTCCGCCGTGCTCGCCATGTCGATCTGCTACGGCGCGTACATGGGCGAAATTTTCCGCGCGGGAATCCAATCGATCCCGAAAGGTCAAATGGAGGCGGCGCTCGCCCTCGGGATGAGCCGCGCCCAGGCCATACGAAAAGTGATCCTGCCCCAGACGGTGAAGGTGATACTTCCGCCGATCGGGAACGAGTTCATCGCGCTCCTGAAGGACTCGTCCCTCGTGTCCATTCTCGCCGTGTCCGACCTCTTGCGGCGCGGCCGCGAGTTCGCGTCGACGTCGTTCCTGTACTTCGAAAGTTACACCGTCGTCGCGCTCATTTATCTCATCATGACGCTCTTTTTCTCGCGTCTCGTCGCTTTGATGGAAAGAAAGTTGAGGTACCATGGAACCAATCGTTAAAATCCGGGACGTTCGCAAGAGTTTCGGTACCCTCGAAGTATTGCGCGGGATTAACCTCGACGTCGCCAAAGGCGAGGTCGTTCTCGTCATCGGGCCGTCAGGCTCGGGGAAAAGCACCTTGCTCCGCTCGATCAACCGGCTTGAGCAAATTGACTCCGGAGACATCTTAGTGGACGGGCGAAGCGTCAAGGACCAAAAAACCGATATCCGCAAAGTACGCGAGGAAGCGGGCATGGTTTTCCAAAGCTTCAACCTCTTCCCGCACCTTTCCTGCGTGGGGAACATCATCCTTTCCCCGATGACCGTCAAGAAGACGCCGCGCGCCGAGGCCATCGAGAACGCGATAAGGCTCCTCGAAAAAGTCGGGCTCAAGGACAAGGCCGACGCTTTTCCCGAGCAGCTCTCCGGCGGCCAACAGCAGCGCGTCGCGATCGCGCGAGCCCTCGCGATGAGCCCGCGCGTCATGCTTTTCGACGAGCCGACGAGCGCCCTCGATCCCGAAATGATTAAGGAAGTCCTCGACGTTATGACCGACCTCGCGAAGGAAGGCATGACCATGATCGTCGTTTCCCACGAAATGGGTTTCGCCCGAGCCGCGGCGAACCGCGTGGTATTCATGGACCGCGGCGAGATCATCGAGGAAGCGAGCCCCGAGGATTTTTTCACCAACCCCAAAGAGGAGCGGGCCCGCCGCTTTCTTGAGCACATCCTCTAAAAAAAGGGGGCTTTGCCCCTCGGTCACCGACCGAAAGGCAAAGCCCCAAGGAGGAGAAAAATGCGTAAACGATCCCGATCGATTATCGGTCGATGAGGAACGTCACGATTTCATACGCATGAAGCTCTCGCCGAATCTCCCCGCCCGAGACGAATTCGCCGATCGGGTTTTCCATCAGATCGGCCTCGCGCCAACCTTTCGAGGAAAAATTAAGCTTCAGATTGAGCTTCGCCTTGCCGCCGCGCGTCTCATGCGCGCGCACGACGAGAGCGTCGCCCGATTCGGCTTTCTTGACCGAGTCGAGCGCGATGGCGGGATTGTCGATGTCGAGCAAGGATCCAAGCGGGGCCTCGACGCCCTCCATCGCGATAAGCGGCGCGTTGAGGTCCCAAGCCGCCTGAATAAGCCCTGAGTCGTACCATTCCGCGTCGTGCGTAAACAGCGAATACGTGAACTTCTGCTCGCCGAGGTCGGCCTCCGGATCGGGGAACGTCGCGGACTTCAGAAGAGAGAGCCGCATCACGTTGTCCTTCACGTCATAGCCGTACTTGCAGTCGTTCATGAGCGCCACGCCGAAGCCGGGCTCGGAAAGGTCGGCCCATTGGTGGCCGACGACCTCGAACTTCGCCAGATCCCACGTCGTGCTGCGGTGCGTCGGGCGCTCGACGCTTCCGTACTGCACGTCGAAACGCGCCGTCGTCGAGCGGACGTCCACGGGGAATGAGACTTTCAGCAGGGTATCGCGCTCGCGCCAATCCACCGTCGTCTCGAAATCGACGCGGGCCGTGTCGGCGCGAAGGATGAGGTCTTGGGAAAAGCGCGACTTCCGATGGTTCCAAACGAAGCGGACGCGCATGCAGCACGGACCGTCGGACACGAGCTTCGCGCCCTCGAAACCGCCGACCGCCTCTTTCTTAAAGTCGATCGTCGCCTCAAGCTCCCACGCGTCGTACTGTCGCGGCTTATCCTCGAAAAGCTCAAGATTGTTTCCCCGACCGACGAGCGCGTTCCTGCCGGTTTTTTTGTCGATAAACTTCGTGAGCCGGCCGTCGCCGTCCCATTCCAAAACGTGGAATGGGGACTCCGCCTTGTTTCCGCCGAAACTGAACGGCGAGGTTGATTCCGCGGCGCCCGGTTTCACGCTGATGGACGCGAAGGACGCGGGCGCCATGTCTCGCACGATAACGACGGTCGCGTCGTCCTCGGCTTGCGCTCTGAGAACAGAGCCGTCCGATGACTCGACGTGAAAGCGCGTAAGGTCGATCGTCGGCAAAACGGCGTGCGCCGTTCGCTTCCAACCGGAGCTGTTAAATACCGCGAAAGAATCCTTCGCCTGCGGCAACTCGCTTGTCATGGAAGAGATTGCCGAGTCGACGAGGCGGCCCGCCTCGGCGTACTCGACGCGCGAGTCCGCGTACACTTCGTTGATGGACGAGCCGGGAATGATATCGTGGAACTGATTTCGCAAGATGATCTTCCAGCCGGCCTCTAGGTCCCCCTCGGGATACCGAGCCCACGACCCGGAGGCGACCGCCGCGCACGCGAAAAGCATTTCCGCGTCGCGATAGCGAAGTTCTAGCTTGCGGTTCATTTTCTTATTGTACGCCTGCGAGGTGTACGTTCCCCGATGGAATTCGAGGTAGAGCTCGTTGTCCCATACGTGGCGGTATCCGCCGTTATCGGGGTCGTTGAACGTCGCGTGCAGGCGCTCAAGGTAGTCGGTGACGCGGCTCGGCTTCACGTTCGGGAGTCCCGGGATGCGATCGGACCGACGGCGATTCTCGAGCATGTCGCGATTTACGCCGCCTCCGCCGTCGCCGTAGCCGTAGGAAATGAGCATGTCGCGATTCAAATCCTTGTTGCGATACGTGCGCCACACGCCGTCGACGATGCGCGGCATGATGTTTCCGTTATAGGTGTAGAACTTCGTGTCGCCGCAGACGTCCGGCGTCGTGATGAAATGCGTAAGCACCTCGGTACCGTCGATGCCCCGCCACAGGAAGGTGTCGTAGGGCATGCGGTTAATCTCGCTCCAGCTGATCTTCGTCGTGAGGAAGGTGTCGATGCCGGATTTCTTCAGGATCTGCGGAAGCGCCCAGCTGTAGCCGAACACGTCAGGAAGCCAGAGAAAGGTATTCTCAAAACCGAATTCTTTTTTGAAGAATTTTTTCGCGTACAGGATTTGCCGCACGAGCGACTCGCCCGAGGTAAGATTGCAGTCGGCCTCGACCCACATCGCGCCGGACGGTTCCCAGCGCCCCTCGCGCACGCGTTCTTTAATGCGCGCGTAAATCTCGGGGAAATCGGTCTTCACGTAGTCGTAGAGTTGCGCCTGAGTCTGGAGGAAAATGTACTCGTCGAATCGGTCCATCATGCGGTCTACCGTCGAGAACGAGCGGGAGGCCTTTTCGCGGGTGTGCTTGAGGCGCCACAGCCACGCCATGTCGATATGCGTGTGCCCGACGCAGGAAACGTCCACCGGGGATTCCTTTTCCATCGCGTCGATCTCGGCGTTCAGGAACGCGTCGGCTTCGGCCACTGATCGGTAGAAGCCGTCGGAACCGGGAACCGAGAAATCGATCTTCTGGAACGTCTTCACCAGGAGAGTCTCAAGCGCGTACTTGCGGCTGTCGGTCTCGTCGAGGACGCGAATGGTTTCCGCGATGTTCTTCGCGAAATAATAGAGGTCGTCAGTCGCCGCGTCGAGGCAGGCGATAAAGGAATCCTTGATCTGATGATACTGCGTCTGCTGGACGCCGCCGCCCTCAAGCCCGCTCCAAAGGCGGAAATCGAGATCGAGCTTGGTCCCAAGCTTTTCGAGGTCGAAGAAAACCTCTCGATGGTTCGAGTCGACGCCCTGATACGGCTTGCCGTTTACGTACAGGAGGGACTCGAAGGAAGAATTGTTCCCGATCCCGGTATTCCCGAAATCGAAAAAACCGACGACGTCGCGGCCTTTCCACGCCGCCGGAAACTCGACGGCGCGCTTAAGCCAAAGATAGGCGTCGCGGCCGTTCCAGAATTCGCCGATCTTGATCGGGCGCGACTGGGCTCCCGCGGGAAACGGCTTGGGGTTTACGAGCTTTTCCTCGTCCGGCGTCGCGATGAAATCGTCGACCTTAACTGCGTCGCGATAGCGCAATTTCGCCAGGTCGAGCGTATGCCGCTCGACGAGCTCTAAGTGAAAGAATGGTGCTGGCACGGAAGTAATCTCCTGTTTATTTTATCGAACCGCCCATGGCGTAGCCCTGGGACATAAAGCGCTGCGAGAACATATAGAGTATCGCGATCGGCAACGTGTACATGACGGAGAACGCCGCGAGCTGGCCGTACGCGATTTGGTGGAACGCGCCGAAGAACTGGTAGATCGCGACGGAGGCGGGAACTTTCTCGATCGAGCTGATGAGGATGTACGGCACGAAAAAGTTTCCCCAGCAGCCGGAGAACGTGAAGATGAACACGACGAACACGCCGGGAACGATGATCGGGAAAATGACCCGCCATATCGTCGTGAGCGCGCCGGCGCCCTCGATCCACGCGGATTCCTCGAGCGCGGCGGGAACGTCGTCCATGAAGTTCTTCATCATCCAAATGCTGTACGGAAGCGCCGTCGCGACGAGGAACAGCGTCGTCGAGGCGAGCGAATTGCTGATCCTCAGCTTAAAGAAAACCATGTACACGGGAACCATGATCGCGGTGATCGGCAAGCCGGTCAGGAACAGGATCGAGTACATGATCTTGGCCTTGTGCTTCAGCGCGAAGCGCGACAGCGGGTAGGCGCACAGGATCGACAAAATGACGACGATGGTCGCCTGCGAAAACGACATGATAAAGCTGTTGAAAAACGAGCGATAGTTCATCGGGTTCGACAGGACAGCCGCGTAATTATCGAGCGTGAAAACTTTCGGGAGGCGAATCGTCAGCGGCGCGTCCAGATCGAAGGACGCGAACAGAAGCCACAGCATCGGCCAAGTGAAACGTGCGCCGACGATCACGAGAACGATATTGGGCATATTCTTGCGTAATGTATGGGTCATGGCTTTCTCCTAGAGCTCTTGCTTGAGGCTTTTCGTGTAGAATACGCTCAAGCAAATGCCGAACAGCAAGAGAACGATGGCCATTGCCGTCCCGTAGCCAAGCTGATAGGCGCTGAACGCCTTGTTGTACATATAGATCGGGAGCGTCGTCGTCTTGAATCCCGGCCCGCCGCCGGTGAGCGAATAGATCAAGCCGAAAAGGCCTAGGGTTTGCAAGGTAATGAGAATCGTGTTCGTCATGATGGACCCCGAAATAATCGGGATCACGATGCGCGTCAGGACCGTGAATTTTCCCGCGCCGTCGATGGTAGCGGCTTCTTTCACGCTGTCGTCGACGTTGCCCAGGGCCGACTGGAACATCAGCATGGAAAACGCGGTACCGCGCCAAATATTCGCGAGGATAATCGCGATCATGGCGAAATCGTAGAGCCACGCGAGGGGCTTAAGCCCGAAAAACGCCAGGACTGAATTGAGGGATCCGTCCGTGTTCAGGAAGGCGAAGAAAATGAAGGAAACGACGACTTCGGGCGTTACCCAGCCGAGCAGGACGGCGAGGCCGGCGAATTTCCGCGCCAACGGGCTCGCTTTTTCGATCGCGTAGGCGATCACGAAGCCGAGAACTTGCTGCCCGATAATCGCGGAAAACACGAGAAAAATCACCGTGTTCGCGAGGGATATACCGAAGTTTCCGTCGGTCACCATGGTGACGTAATTCTTGAGGCCGATGAAAGACCATTTCTGTGACTTAATGCCGACCAGGGCCTTATCGGTGAACGAGTAAAAAACCGACACGGCGACGGGAAACGCGTAAAAGAGGCCGATCAGCAAAAACGCTGGAAGCATGAACAGCACGGCCTTGCTCGTTTGATGTTTATAAAACAAAGGACACTCCTCCATAATTTGGCGGAAGGGGGGACGAGCGGGCGAAAGGCTTCGCGCGCGCTCGTCGCCGAGGATACCGTCGCCCGAAGGCGACGAAGCGAATTAGTTCTTCTCTACCCAATTGCCGTCGCCGGCGATTTTCTTGACGTTCGCGGCATAGGTCGCGGCGGCCTCGGCCGCGCTCGCCTGTCCGGTAACGACCGACTCGACGGCGGTCTGAATTTCGACCGACACGCTCGGGTACACGTCGACGCCGGGGCGGAACTTCGTGAAGGAAGTAAACGCGCTCATCTGCGCGCGGAAGGGGTTCAGCTCCTGATACTGGGGATCGCTGACGACGTCCTGGCGAACGGTCATGTCGCCGCCCTCGGTCGTGAAGCTCAGCATGTTCTCTTTCGAGACAGCGGTCTGAATGAACTTAAACGCGAGGTCCTGATGCGTGGAAAGGGAGGAAACGCCGAGCGTCCAACCGCCGCTCATCGAGGAGAATCCGTCGCCGGCTTGGTTCGGGAGCGGCACGATCTTGATCGCCTCGGCGGTCTTTTCCTTGTCGCCGCCGAACGCGGTGATCCAGTCGCCGCCTTTCCAGACGCCGTCGAGGACGATGCCGATTTCCTTGCTCTCGGGGAACTTCACGTTCAGGACGCGGAAGGAGTTCGCGTCGAGCATGGTCGCCAGCTCGTTGTTGTCGTAAATCTTGAGGTCGCGGAGCTGCTGGAGGAAACCGAGCGTGTCCGAGAGGCCCTTCGACTTCACGACCCACTTGCCGTCCTCGTAAATCCAGTCCTTGGTGCCGCCCATGAGCATCTCGAAGGTCTGCATCGTCGTGCCTTCACCCTGGGCCTTGGAGCCGTTCATCCAAATCGGATACGCGACGCCGGCGGCCTGAAGTTTTTTCACCGCGGCGAGGACGTCGTCCCAGCTCTTCGGTTCCCACGGAAGCGCGATGCCGGCGGACTGCAAGACTTTCACGTTGTAGTACAGGCCGCGGGTGTCGGTGGTATAGGGGATCGCGTACACTTTGCCGCCAATCGTCATGCCATCGCGGACGCTCTGGGGAACTTGCTCATTCCAGTCGGCCCAATCGGAGACGGGAAGCGCGGCGAGGTTGCCCGGCGCTACGAGGGACGCGACGAGGAAGCTATCGATGACCATGACGTCGACGGAATTGTCGGTCTGAAGGGTCAGCGCGGTTTTCGTATTGTAATCGCCTTCGGTGCTCGGCAGGCACGAGAGTTTCACGGTCACGCCGGGATTCGCCGCCTCAAACTGGGCTTTCGCCTTTTCGAGCCACGGGGTATATCCGGTCACTTCTTTGTACATAATGTTCAAGGTGACGTTTTTGTTAGCCGAGGCTCCTTTCGAGCATCCGGCTACGGCCACGACCGCGACTGCGGCGAAGGCGGCAAGGATTCTTCGATACATAATTCCTCCATTCTGTTTACGGTAAAGATAAGCTATCGTCATCTCTTTTGCGATTTGATATACCAACTTTACCTAAGCGGTTTAGTATATGCGCATATTGAACCGATTATTCGTCAAGTATCAGGGGTTTTATGGGATTTGTCAACAGATGATATACCTTATTTTATTCAAGGATATTTATTGATATATCTAATTTTCTTTATTTTTACAAGAATCGCGAACGACCAGCCGAACGGGCAAGCGCAGCGTCGTATACTCCCGCTTCCCGGAAGAAATTTGATCGCAAAGAATTTGCGCGGCGTTTTTCCCTATCTGAAAAAAATCCTGCGATACCGTCGTAAGGGGAACCTGCAAATGGCGAGAGATATCCATATCGTCAAAACCGACGATGGAGACGTCATCAGGAACCGTTAAGCCTTCCTCAAACGCCGCCCGCATGAGATAGGACGCGATGAGATCGTTCACCGCGAAAATCGCGGTAGCTCCTTGCGAAACTAAGTCGCGAACGATAGCGCGATAAATATCGCGCTGATAGGAGCGGCTGAATTCGATTCCCGTAACGCCGAGTTTTACGAGATCGCGATTAAACGGGATGTCCCGCTCCTTGAGCGTGCGGCAATACCCGAAATAGCGGTTTCGGATCGACGTGATGCTTTCGATCAGCAAGTCCGACACGAAGGCGATTCGCCGATGCCCGAGCGAAACGAGATAATCGGTCGCGAGCGCGGCGCCGGCCTCGTTGTCGCTGACGACGTAGCTGATTGGAATGCTTTCGAAATATTTGTCGATCGTCACGAGGGGATAGCCTTCGAGATGGAGCATGTTCAGCACGCTTAAGTTATCGCGATCGGAAAGCGGGTAATAGATGATGCCGCGGATGTTTTCCTTATATAAGCGCAATATTAGCTGCTCGACGTCCGTTACGTCCCGAACTCCGTTATGCACGCTCAAATAAAAACCGCTCGACTCGACCGTTTCCGCGACGCCGCGCACGGACAGGGCGAAACTTCCGTTGGAAACGTCGAATGGCAAAATTATGGCGATCATAGAGGACCCGTTTCCGTTCGTCGGAGCGCGATCCTGCGGAGATTCCTCAGAAACGAAAGTACCGCTGCCGCGCACGCGATACACGAGGCCGAGGCGCTTGAGCTCCTCAAGAGCCCGTTTCGACGTAATCCTGCTTACCCCGTAATGCGCCGCCAGCTCCATTTCCGTCGGCAGCTGAGAGGAAGGGCCGTACGTTTTATCTAAAATGTGAGCTTTGAGATCCTCAACGATAGTTTCGTACAGCAGTTCTTTTTTCTTATCCATTCGATTACGCCTTATTTGATAATATGATATATCAAATCAAATCTATCATATATCAATTAAAAAGAATATCGAATACCGGGAAAAAATTCATATTTTGTTGACACCTTGCCGAAATAACACTATATATAGCGCTAGGAGAAATTGATGACACAATGGATATGGGATCAACCACTCTCTAAAGAAATTTTCTTGCAGAAATATTGCCTGCACGGCGAGACCTCCGCCGAAGAAGTGTTCCAAGGAGTCGCGGAGGAAATCGCGTCGACGGAAGCGACGAAGGCGCTTAAAAAACGCTGGGGAGAGAAGTTTTACGACGAACTTATCTCCGGAAGGCTTCAACCGGCGGGGCGCATCCTCGCGAACGCGCGCGCGCGCGCGACGGTAAAAAACTATAACAATTGCTTTACCATCGATTTGGAAGATTCCCTCGAGGGAATTTACGATTCTCTCAAAGAAGACGCCATCATCAGCAAAATGGGCGGGGGCGTCGGTTTCGACGTCTCGAAGCTGCGTCCGAAAGGGGCGCCCCTGTCAAACGGGGGCGAATCTTCGGGCGTCATTTCGTTCCTGCGCATCTTCGACCAATCCGCGAAAACGATCATGACCGGCGGACAGCGCCGATCGGCGCACATCGCCTTACTCGACGTTTCTCACCCGGAAATTGAGGATTTTATCACGGCGAAAAAGGGCGAGAAAAACGGCGAGCTCACCCAGTTTAACATTTCCGTCAAAGTCAGCGACGCCTTCCTCGCGGCGGTGGAAAATGACGCCGACTGGGATCTCACGTTTGGGGGAAAAACCTATAAGACGGTCAAGGCGCGCGGCCTCTACGAACTCCTCGCCAAAAACGCGTTTTTGCACAACGAGCCCGGCATTTTTTACGCCGACACCGTCGAGCGATTTAACAACGGTTACTGGGCATTCCGAATGGATCGAGTGAACCCTTGCGGGGAACTCGTCATGCCGCCGTATTCGCTGTGCTGCCTTTCCTCGGTAAATCTCGTGCCCTTCGTTTTAGAGCAGTTCACGGCCCGCGCCCGCTTCGACTTTGACGCCTTTGCCCGTACGGTGGGCATCGGCGTGCGGTTCCTCGACGACGTGCTCGACGCCACGGACTATCCCCTGGAGCGCATAAAAACTTTTTCGCGGCAATGGCGCAGGATCGGGCTCGGGTTCACCGGACTCGCCGACGCGCTCGCCATGCTCGGCATGCGCTACGGGGAAAAAGACTCGCTCGCCTTCGCGGAACGGGTCGGCAAGGCGCTACGCGACGCTTCCTACGCCGCGTCGAGCGAGCTCGCCCGAGAGAAGGGATCGTTCCCCGCATTCGACGCGGAAAAATACCTCGCCGCGAATTTCGTGAAAACCCTTCCCGACGGGCTTCGCGCCGCCATCCGCGACAACGGCATGAGAAACGTGCAGCTCAACACCGTCGCGCCGACGGGCACGACTTCCCTATCGGTGGGGCAAAACTGCTCGTCAGGAATCGAGCCGATTTTCGCGCGTTCCTACCGTCGCACGATTCGCACCGGCGTCGGAGACGAAACCCGCGTGGAGGAAGTGTACGACTACGCGTGGAAACGTTGGCTCGAAAGATCGGGCGAGCACGCAAACGGCGCCGAGAAGAACGCGGCAGTTCCCGACTTTTTCGCGACGACGGCCGAAATCGACCCGTATAAGTCGATCGACATGCAGGCGGTATTCCAAAAATACGTCGACCATAGCATCTCTAAAACGCTCAACCTCCCGCCGGGGACTTCGTTCTCCGAGTATAAAAACCTCTTTAAATACGGCTACGAAAAAGGATTGAAGGGCTTCACGACCTTCAACCCGGACGGGAGCATGCGGGGAATTCTCGAATACGACGGGAAAAAGGATAAGGCTCTCGTCCGCCGCGTCGCACCGCCCCGGCCCCGGGACCTTCCGTGCGACATTCACCGCGTGAAGGCCGGCGAGCGGGAATATCTCGTGATCGCCGGATTCCTCGACGGGTCGCTGTACGAGGTATTCGTTATCGGCGATCCCGCCGGGAAGCCCATACGACTCGAGACCGAGGGGAAACCCCTCGTGAGAAAAGTCAAGCGCGGGCGGTACGACGTCGTCACCGTCGAGGGCGGCAAGGAACGCGCGGCGCTCGAGGATTTCACCCGAACCTTCGACTCGCCCGACGCGGCCCTCGCGCGCTTCGTGTCCATGGCCCTGCGGCACGGCACGCCGCTGCAGTTCATCGTTTCGCAACTGCAAAAAGACACGAATTTCGCGGACGTCGAGCGAAGCATCGCGCGCGTGCTGAAAGCCTACATCCGGGACGGGGAAGAAGTCGCGACCGGCGACGGAGCTTGCCCTGAATGCGGGGAGCGACTCGCATTCCGGGACGGCTGCGTCGTTTGCCCGCATTGCGGGTACGGTAAATGCTCGTGACCGAAAACGCTTAAAAGCAAATGTCCTGCTCCCGGAGCTCGATCACCGTGCCCTCGGGAGCGACGACTTTGCACTGGCGTACGCCGCCGATTTCGTAAATTCTGCCGCCGTCCTTTTTCTTAAACCGGTTATACCCCGCCGCGACGATGCGCTCAACCTCGCGGGAGATATCGTCGACGAGGAAGCACAGGTGATTGACGCCGCCGACGCCGAACCACGGAAGCCGGGAAAAAAGCGAGCGACTTCTTTTCGGAGTCTCCAACTCGATCATGATATCGACGTTCCGAAGCCACGTGTTAAAGCGCCTCCCCCGGCGACCGCCGGTCTCCCGTACCGGGGAAAAACCCAGCACGTCGCGGTAAAAGCGCAAGCTACCCTCGTAATTCCCCGTTTCGATGCACACGTGATGCAGGACCCTCAACATACCGTCATGCCCCCACTGCCAGTATAAGGCGCGAGGGAGCCGAGGCGCAAAAAAATCAAAGAAACCCGGAAACAAGGGCCGCGAAACCGAGGCAGATAAACGCGATACCGGCCACGCGATCGAGGATTCGCTCTTTCGCGAGAAACGATTCCCGAAGCCGCGACCGAGTAAGGACAAACAAAATGAAAGCGTCCCAGATAAAGACCACTGACGCCATCCAGAGGCCGAGCGCGACGCGAAAGCCAAACGAGACTCCGGGACCAAGGGCGAGAGCGAAGAGCCCTAGGTAAAAAAGGGGCAGTTTTGGGTTGAGCGCCGAGGCGGGAAACGAGCGAAGAAATTCGCTCGCGAACGAGCCGCTTCTCAGAGCCCCTGAGAATTCCGCTTTTCCCGTTCCCGCCCGCGTAGTCAGGGCGCGAAACCCGAGATACAGCAAATAGGCTCCGCCTCCGACGCGAACCGCGACAAGCAGGGCAGGATGGGCGGCGATAGCGGAGCCGACGCCGACGAGGCACAGGGCGATATACGCGGCGTTCGCGGCCCCGATTCCGGCGGCGGTTCCAAGCGCCCGGCACAGCGGGTTCCTCAGACCGGAATTCACGATAAGGGCGAAATCTGGCCCGGGGGAAAGGAGGGCGACGAAATGGGCGAAGGCGACGGAAAAAAAGAGGGCAGACAATTCTGTGTTCATGCCATCAGGATAGACCGGCGATATGGCTTGAGGCTTGTACGTTTGTGCGCCATACTCGCCGCATGGAAGACGACGCGAAATTTTCCGCCATTCGGGATTTGCCCGGCGCCTACGTCAAAACGGGAAGAGGGAACCGCGCGGAGCGGATGCATGCCCATCAAGAACATTCCGTCTCGATAGTCCAAACGGGATCGACGACGCTCAGCGTCGCGAACAGCGCCCTTAGAATGGAAGCGGGCCAATGCGTGTACATCCCGCCGGGGGTGTGCCATCTCTGCACGCCCGACGATCCGGCAACCTTCTCCTATCGCGTCGTCTATTGGGGCGACGCGGCCCACCTTTCGCTGGGCTTGGGAAGCGAGCGATTCGTTTCGTGCGGGTTCGCGCGGGAGGAAACCGACGGCGCGAGCGCGGTCGCGGCTCTGTACGACTCATGCAGGGAGGGGAATCTGTGGGTGGTTACGCCGACCGAACCGGCGCTCGGGGAGAAATTCCTTCGCGATTATCGACCGGGGGACGACGAAAGCCGCTACCGAGCCTATCGACGATGCCGCAGCCGCTACGGGGCCGCCCCGCGCGAACTCGCGACGAACGCGCGCGTCGAACGCGCCAAAACGCTCCTGCGCCGCGGACTATCCGTGGCCGAAACGGCGGCAACCTGCGGATTTTGCGATCAAAGCCATTTCGATCGGGTATTCCGGCGCTACACCGGACTCACGCCCTCCGCCTTCGCGGCGGGAAAGGAACCGATCGAGGGGCCTATAACCCAAGGGCCAGAATTTTTTCGGCGATGAGATACGCGGCCGGGCACACGAGGCTGTCGTGTGCGAGTCCGGCGAGCTTTCGCTGAATCGCGCGCGAACGGGTATGGGGGAATTCCCTGCAAGAGAGCGTTCGCAATTCATACTCGGAGCAGGAGCCGTCCTCGTTTTGCAGGGGACAGGGCAACTCGCGCAGCACCCAACCGACGCCATCCTCGTCGGGCTTGAGATATTCTGCCTTAAAGCTTTTGGGGTCGCGCCCGCAAGCCTTGCAAATGAGCTTGATATCGGTTTCGCGAAACCGAGGGCTCATCGCGCGGCAGCAATTTCCGCAGTCCAGGCAGTTAATTTTCGAGAAAACCTCGTCGTGAAAGCCGGCGACGAGGGAGTCAAAACCGGTCTTATTCCGCTTAGCGAGAAAGCGCAACTGTTTGAGAATGTCCTTATAGCGCGCGGCGCTTTTTTCGAGCAGTCGTTGATATTCGGGAAGCATAGGGCATTGTAGCCGAGACGGGACCCGCGCGCCTACGGGCAAGGCCAAAGGCGGGCTTGCGCATCTTCAATAAAGACCGTATTGTTTGCGAATGAAGAAACTTATTTTCGCGGCGATCGCCTTAATTTCGATCGCCACGCTCGCATCGTGCCAGGATGAAGGCACCGCAAAAGCGAAGGACTCAGGAAACGGTTCTGACGACATCAGCTACGCATTCGGCGTGTCGGTCGGAAAAAGCATCAGTTCGACCGGCGTATCCATCGACTACAAAAAGTTCCTCGACGGCGTCAAGGACGTGATGGACAAGAACGCCCCGAAGATGACCGACGAACAGATCGTGCAGATTCTTCAAACCGCGATCACGGCGGCCGAATCGAAAAAAGCCGATGAAAAACTAAAAACCGAAACCGACTTTTTGGCCTCAAACGGTAAAAAAGACGGCGTGGTAACGACGGCTAGCGGCCTTCAATATCAAGTTATCACCGAGGGAAGCGGCAGCCAGCCGAAAGCAACCGACACGGTTAAAGTCAATTACGTCGGCACGCTGCTCGACGGCACGACCTTCGACAGTACCCTCACCCGCGGAGAGCCCGCGGACCTCCCGCTGAACCGCGTCATTCCCGGATGGAACGAGGGCATACAGCTCATGAAAGTCGGCGGAAAGACAAAGTTCTGGATACCGTCGAGCCTCGCCTACGGATCGACCGGCGCGGGCGGCGGCAAAATCGGCCCGAACGAAACGCTCGTGTTCGAGGTTGAGCTTCTCGACATCGTCCCTCCCGCTAAATAACCGATTCAGTCGACGGGCGAAAGGCTCGCCGACTGAACCCACGAAAACGTCGAGCCGACCCTCACGCGAACCCACGTGTCGCGACGCTCGATCACCCACGCTTCCTGCCCGCTCGGCCAGGGCTTTTCCGGATACGGCGCGTACGCCGCGGAATCTCCCTTGCGCCCCTGGGTCTCCACAGCGAAAACGGCCATAGGCTTGCGAAGTGCGAGCGTCAGGGCGGCGCCCGCGCCGAAACCGACGGCGATCGCGAGCGAGCCGACGGCTATCGATCTCCGTCGCGACTTTCCCGTAAGCAAAAAAAACGAAAGGCAGAAGAAGGCCAAACCGGCGAAAAAAGCGGCGAAAGACGCGAACCATACATGCCAGGGATAGCCCAAAAACGCCTCATGGCCCGGATCGGCGGTACCGGCGTCCTTACGCGCCTCCGAGAGGTTCTGCCACGCAGCGCCTCGGAAGGGATCGCGCGCGAGGGCGCGGCGGTAATCTAAAATGGCGCGGTCCGCGGAGCCCGACCACCAACGGGCGTTTCCCGCCTCATACCACGACATACCGCTTTCCGAGGCCGGAGATCGGCAGCGGTCGAAAACAGCGCCTTAGTTTCCTCAGAGGTTTCAGCGCCCGGGGAATCGGCGAGCTCCGCGACGCGGGACGCCATGGCCCGATCGAAAACGGCGTCGGCGGAGGAAGTCGCGGTAGGCGTCGCAGAGGAAGGAACGGCGACCAAGATCAGCGTCGCGACGGCGATGCCAAGAATATCGCGGTTTCGGGCCGCGTCTGCGAATCGTCTCATTTCCATTCCTCCATGCGTCGTCTCATCTCGACCCATCGTTCCGCCCACGGCTCACCGTCGCGCGATCCGGAAAAAAAAGCCTCGTCCCAAGCGCGGGCCGAAGATACCAAGTTGGCCCAACGCCCGTCGGACTCGAGCCGTTTCTTCCATAGCGCCCCAGCGCCGAGTAAGGTCGAGAAACGATGCCTTCCCGCTTCCAAAACGTTCCGTCCTCCCTCGCCATTTCGGGCGACGTCCGTCAACGGCGCGCGAAGCGAGTCTTTCCAAGAGGCTCGCTCGGATCGAAGGATTCTCCACTGAGAATGCTTCCACCCAGCGGCGATTAAAAGCGCGAAACCGGCGACGAAACCCGGAATCGCGAACGACCACCAGGGAAGCGATGGCAAAAAAGGCCGATCGAGCCCGTTCGGGTTGAGTCGAGAAAGCCGAGCATCGAGCCGGGATGAAGGACTGAGCGGCCCCATTCCTGATCGCGACGCGGCGGCGTCGCCGGGCGAAGACGTTTGCGCGGCGATCGCGCCGAAACCGGTTGCGGCCGCCGATCCCGGCGCGGTCGAGGAGGAAATCGCGAACGAAAGTTCTTTCGTCGCCGTCGTTCCGTATCGCCCGGTCGACGGGTCGTAATACGAAAGGGCGAGAGTGGGAATGACGAGCCGTCCGGCATGCCTGCCGCGGAACACGAAACTTCGGCTTCCATCCTCGTCTTTCGCCGAGGGATCGGGACTCACCTGAAAGTCCCCGCCGGCGAGCGCCGAGGATACCAGATGATCGAGATCGACGTCCTTCATGTTGAGCACGCCCGACAGCCGCAATCGCATCCTAATCGGCTCGCCGACGGAAAAATTTCCCTCGGGAGTCTCGTCCCACGAAAGAGAAACTTTCCCGATCAATCCCGAAAAGGGATTGGGTTTCCCGTTCGCGGGCAATTCCGCGACCTTGAGCGTCACGGGATTTGCTTGCGCCGTCAAACTCCGATACACCGGCTGCGACACAATGTTGCCGAAAAAATCCTGCACCTGACGCGTCTCTACGGCGCCCTCAAAACCAACCATCGTTCCCGAAAGATCGTACGAGCCGCTTTTCGACGGCGTCACGGAAAACGAAATGGTGAGGGCGGTGTATTGCTTGCCGCCGAGCGTCTCGATCGACTTAACTCCGGCGATCGTCCGCCCGCGATATTCCAGCTGGAACGTATCGCCGGAAGGCACGGAAAAACTCGCGTCGACGGGATCGAGATTCGCGTCGTCGAGAATGGGAAGGGAGAACTCGGGATTTTGCGCGGACGCGCCCAGGTACCACACGAGCGTGTATTTTACCGGGACGCCGGGAACGCAAGTCGAGGGCTCAACCCGCTGTACGAGGGAAAAATGATCGTCGCTGACCGCGGGAAGGACTTGCCAATCGAGGGAATCGAGCGTTATCGACGCGCCGCCGACGTTCCATGTTCTCCCATCGATATGATAGGAGCCGGGACTCGCCGCCGTGAGCGTCCATGAGCCGACCCAGGACTTGCTGACGGTTTTCGTGGTCTTGCCGTTCACTGATACGATGGAAGTCGAGTTTCTCGGCCCGCCGCCGCGAAAGACGATCGAGACGCCCGGCGCGGAAAGGTCGGGAGGGCTGAATTTGTCCGCGCCCTGAATCTGCAGCGTCAGCGTGAGCCCCTGACCGACGGAAGACCGGGAAGCCTCAAGTTCCCATCGCCCGGAAATCGACTCGGCGGAAACCAAGCCGGAAGTTAAAATCAATGCCAGTGCCACGCACGATCGAATTCGCATTTACCAATCCTTCTCGACCGGGACGTACTGTCCCGAAGCGTCTTTCGATTTTTCGTCCTGCCGCTCGGATTCCGCCCGGAGCGCGTCGTCCAGGGCCGAGTCGCCCTGCTTTTCGCGAACGAGGGACGAGACGTCCTTTGCCCCGTTTTTTTGCCCCGTCGGCGAGGAACTCGGGGACGGCGCGCCCGACTCGTCTTTCGCGTCCCCGGCGTTTCCGGAAGCGCCCTTCGGCGAGTTCCCTTCGTCCCCGTTTTTCTCCGACGAAGGCGTTTGCGTCAGGGAATCCTTCGAGGAAGAATTTTGCCGGCCGCCATTTTTTGCCGCGTCGGATTTCTTCCCGGAAGAGCCGCCTTGGCTATCATTCCCGCCTTGTTTGTTTTCCTCGTCTTTATCACGGCTTTCGTTTTGCTCGTTCGCGGGCGATTTATTCTCCTCCCGTCGTTCCCGTTCCCGGTACAGTAGCTCCAGATTAAAGCGGCTTTCGTCGACGAGGGCGGAATGGAGATCGACGACGCGCTCGAAGGCGCCGATGGCCCCTTCGAGCGCGCCGGAATCGGTCGGCGAGCCAGACGGGTTCCGCGAGGCGGCGAAGAGTTCCTGCCCCCAAAGGAAAAAAAGACGGGCCCGCCGCTCGCGGGAAACGCGCGGCGAAAGCGTCTCTCGCTCAAGCAACCCGAGCGACTCCGCGTCCGCGGGCGTTTTCCACCCGCCGTCCTTTTTCGCGCAGGACGAAAGGAGTGCGGCGGCTACTAGCGCGCAATACGCGGGCAACAAGCGCGCGCGCGAGGGGCGGCGGCGGCTACGCTTCGACGAAAGGGCTCCTTTCATTTTTCCCTATCTCCCTTCCGTCGAAAACGCCGCGCGAGGGCGCGCGCGAACCCCGTTATTTCAACCCCCGAGGACGAAAGCCGCAAGCCGAGATCGCAGGCGAAAAGGGCGAGCGCTGGCCAGAGAAGGAACCAAGCGCCCTCGCGCCACACGACGCGGGAAGAAGTCGCGACCGCGTCTCTCCGATGGCGCGCGCGATACTCGGTCGGGAGCGTCCAGAGCGGGACAGCGGAGCCGAAATACGCGCCGCCCGGCGCCGCTTCGGCCACTTCCCGCAGAAGATTCTCGTTAAGCGCCGACGTCACGCCGCGCTCGGGAACCTCGCCGCCGGAAAGCGTGCCGACGCCCCACACGACGAGGGATACGCCGGCGTCCGCGTATTCTTTCGCGGCTTCGACGGGAAAGCTCTCTTGGTCGCCGCCGTCGGTGAAAACCCATACCGAAAGTTTTTTTCCCGGCGCGGAAAAATCCTTCCGAACCTCGCGCAGGGCGTCTCCCAAAAGCGTTCCTCCCCGCGAGGCCGAGCCCGCGTCCAGGTTTTTTACCGCCTGGGCGAAAAAAGCGTAATCTAGGGTCAGCGGGCATTTCGCGACGGACGTGCCGGCGAAGGCGACGAGGGCGACGCGGTCTCCGTCGATGCCGTTGAGCAGGTCAAGCAAGGCGAGCTTGACGGCGTCGAGCCGCGACGACCCTGAAACGTCGACCGTGTTCATCGACCGCGACGCGTCGACCAAAAAGACGGTGTCTTGGCCGGAAGATTTCCGATCGACGTTCACGGGGTCCCACACCGGGCGGGCGAGCGCGAGCGTCAGGCAAAGGAAGGAGAGCGAAACGAGCCAGGGGTGGAGGGCCGCGCGGAAGCCGAGCCGCGAACCTTGGGTCGAAAGCCACGCGGAAGCCCACGCGCGCGAAAGCGAAACGCCCCGGAATTCGAGGAACCAAAGAAGCGCGGCTAAAGGCAGAAGAAAAAGCGCGTGAGGGTTCAAAAGCGTCAAGGTTCCCTCCTTCGCAGCGCGTAATGCCGCACGACCGTCGAGGCGAATAAAATCGCGAGAAGGATCGCTATGCCGACGCCGAGCTCGAGTTCGGATTTTCGCTCACCGATCCCGGAGAGTTTCGTCGTCTCCCGTTTCGCGATATCGGCGTAAAACCCCGAAAGGTCTGAAAGGGAATCCGCCCGGTAATATTTCCCGCCCGTCTTTCTCGCGATGGAGGAAAGGGTTTCCTCGTCTACCTGAATGGGGACGCCGACCGCCTGCGGCCCGAAGGCGGTGTTCTGCACCACGTAGCCCTCGCCGCCCAAGGCGATCGTGTACACGGTCGCCCCGGAACGCGCGGCTATTTCCGCGCCTTCCGCGGGCGATTTCGCGCCCGCGTTGCTTTGCCCGTCGGTCAAAAGGATTACGACGCCTTTTTTCTTCGCCGCAGTCTCCCCATCGCCGACGGAACCGTCCGCGCTCTCGCCGTTCGCGTCGGGAAGGCGCGCGACGGAGAGCACGAGCGCGTCACCGATCGCGGTTCCGTCGTCCTCGGGTCGGTTCGGCACGTCGATGAGGGAGAGAAAATCCGCGAGCACCGACTTATTCGCCGTCAGCGGGGTGTTCGTCTCGGGATAGCGCGCGAAGCTGACGATGGCGAACTGATCGCGCGGGCGGTTCGCGAAAAAATCCCGCGTCACGATTTTCACGCCGTCGATGCGCCTGATCCTGTCGCTGCCGTACGGGATGATCGCGCTCATGGAGCTCGATCGGTCGAGGGCTAAAACGATCGCGAGGCCGTCGGTCGTCTCCTCGTCGGGATCGAGCGGCTTTTGCGGCCCGGCGATAAGAAAAACGGAGACCGCGAAAAACGCGAACGAAAGGAATTCCGGAAGCCACCACAGCCGCGTTCTCCACGACGAGTACGCCTCTTTCGCGCGGCGAAGGGGAGAAAGCGGCACGAGCGGGCGTCCGCGAAGCGAATGAACAAAAACCGCGATCGCGGGAACGAGCAACAGAAGCCACAGCGGTTGGCGGAGCGTCATTTTTTCCCCGTCCATAAATAGTTCGCGTCGACCGTCTTCGGATCGTTCGCGGAACCCGCGACGGATTCGACCGTCCACAATAACTGCGTTTTCCCGTCGGTTTTCCAAGCCCACGTTCCGGCCCGCGTCGCGCGAAACGACCAACGACGGGTAATTCGATCGGGAAAAATATCATAGGAAAGAAAGTCGATGGACGAGAGCGCCGGATCGATGAGCGAGGGCTCTCCGTTTACCGCACGGGGAAGGTCCGCTGAAAACGAGACAAGATCGCCAATCTTAGGGACGGCGGGAGACCACCGCAACTGGGTACCGTCGGAAAGCGACAGCGTCTGACCCGAGGCGGAAGGCGCGCACGAGGCGAGAGCCGCGGAAGAAAGCGCCAGCGAGAGCGCGCAGACGGCGAAAAGGGCCCGCCGGGCCGAAACGGGATTACGCACCGAGAACCTCTCGGCGCCGATGGAAAAACGCGAGTAGCGGCGGGAGAAAATCATCTCCTGCGTAAAACTCTCGGTACCACACGCCGGATTTCCGCAACTCCGCCTGTAACGAACGGCGATCGGTTTCGGACAAAGCGGAGAGGTTTGAGCGCGCGCCCGTCGAGGAAAAATCGACCCAACGGCGCTCCCCGGTCTCGCCGTCCACCGCGAGGGAAAGGCCTCCCGGGATAGCGCCCGTCTCGCGGGGATCGATCACCTGGAAGGCGAGGACTTCGTGGCGAAGCGCGAGGGCGGCGAGCATTTTTTTGTCGATCCCGACGGAAAAATCGCTGACGAGGACGATCGTCGCCCGCGCGGTAAGCGACTTCAGGAAAAATTCCCATACGGGCGAAAAATCGGTTCCCTTCGAAGCGGGCGAGTGGTTCGCGACGAGATCGATCGTCGCCCACAGCTGAGTTTCCCCGCGCGCGGATGGTCGGCTCATCTCGATTCGGTCCGTAAACCCGACGAACCCGAACGGGTCGCCCTGCTTCACCGACGCCCAAGCAAGGGTCGCGACGAGTCGCCGCGCAAGCTCTCCCTTCCGGTCGGTCATTGACGCCGAAAGATCGAGGGCGAACCACACGCTTTGCTGGCGTTCCTCGGTAAATTGCCGTAAGTGCGGTCGTCCCGTTCGGGCCGTCGCCTTCCAGTCGAGTCGGCGGATATCGTCGCCCGGCACGTATTCCCGCAAGTCGCGGAACTCGAGGCCCTGCCCTTTCAGGTTTGAGGCCCACTCGCCCATGAAGCGCCCGGAAACGAGGCGCATGGCGCGCAGCTCAAGATCCTTGACGCGCCGCCGCAGCTCGGGATCGATCATGGGGCCGTGATTCCGGAAAGTATTTTCGCGATCGCGCCGTCCGGCGTGAGTCCCTCGGCGAGCGCCTCGTAGCTTAAAAGGATACGATGACGCAGGATCCACGGCGCGAGCGCCCGCACGTCCTCGGGCATGACGAACGCGCGCGATTTCCATACCGCGCGGGCCTGGCACGCCTGGAGGAAAAACACGACGGCGCGCGGCCCTGCTCCCCATCGGATAGCGCCCGAAAGGTCGATGCCGTATTCCTCGGGATGGCGCGTCGCGCGCACCACGTCTACGACGTACTCCTCAATTTTTGGGTCAAGATGCACGGTAGAGACGAGCTCCCGCAAGGCCGCGATATCGTCTTTCTTCAAGACGGTGAACAGTTCCGGAATCGGGGTTTTTTTCAGGCGAAGAATGGCGAGCTCCCCCGCACGATCGGGATAGGCAACCTCGATTTTGAACATAAAGCGGTCAAGCTGCGCTTCCGGCAGCGAATACGTCCCTTCCTGCTCGATGGGATTTTGGGTCGCGAGAACCATGAACGGTTCCGGCAGCGAATAAGTCGCGTCCCCGAGGGTGACTTGGCGCTCTTCCATGGCCTCGAGCAAGGCCGACTGCACTTTCGCCGGGGCGCGGTTTATTTCGTCGGCAAGGACGAGATTCGCGAAAACCGGACCCTTTCGCACCGAAAAATCCCCGTCGCCGGGCCGGAAAATTTGCGTTCCGACGAGGTCGGACGGCAACAAATCGGGCGTGAACTGAATTCTGCGGAAATCGAGGCCGATAATGCGGCCTAAAGTCCTGACGGCGAGCGTTTTCGCGACGCCCGGCACGCCCTCAATCAATACGTGCTGTCCGCACACGAGGGCAAGCGATAGCGCTTCGACTAACTCGTCTTGCCCCACCAACGTTTTCGCCATTTCGGCGCGGAGGGCCCCAAAGGCCCCGGAAGCCCAATCAAGACTAACTTCGCTCATATAATCCCTAAAACAATCGAACAAGAAGTTCGTTTCATCGATTTATAGGCTCAGTCTAGCAAAAAATGTCCGATAATAAAACTATTATGATGACGAGCGCGCCCGAAACCCTGAACATTCAGAACCAACTCCGGCTGATCTTCGGCAAACCCATCGATCTTCGTAGCCCGGAAATAATCTCGCTTACGCCCGCGGGCATTAAGCAAGCCTACCGACGCATGGCCCTCGAGTGCCATCCCGATCGCGCCGCGAGCACGGGCTTGAGCGCGCGGTACCTAACCGAACGCTTCACGGCGATCCAAGACGCGTACGCGGGACTCATAGACGCCGTCAATTCCGGGCGGCTGGCGGAAATTCTCGCTTCGCCGCCGCCGGTTCAGACGAACCGGAGAAGCGAGGAGAGAACCGATTTTGCCGCGCGAACGGACGGGAAAGCGTCAAGCGGGAACGGTCCGTCAAGCTCGTATTATGGTTCGTTTACCCGATCCGCGCCCAAGGGAGACTTCGGGCGAGCCCGACCCGCCGAGGGGAATTTCGAGGCGCGCAGGGCCCCAAAGCGCGAGTCTTTCTTTTCCGGCGCGAACTTACCCGAAATGGAACTTCGTTTCGCCCAGTATCTCTATTACTGCGATAAAATCGATCGGGAGACGGTCATCCGATCGCTGTCTTGGCAATACAAAAACAGGCCCAAAATAGGCGATCTCGGGCTTGAGGCAGGGTATCTCGACCATGCCGATATCATCGCGATCCTCCGGGGGAAGCGCATGGAAGAACGCTTCGGCGAGGCGGCGACCCGGCTCGGCGTTTTATCGACCCACAACCTGTCCGTCCTCATGGGCCGCCAACGACAGCTCGATTTGCCGATTGGCCGCTATTTCCTCGAAAAGGGATTCATTAGCGACGGCGAAATAGAGCGCGTGCTCGATTCCCAATTCCGCCATAATTTCCGCGTACGGCTGGAGAGGGCCCAACGGGCGCGGGCCAACTGAGCCGATAACGGATCGCAGAGGAGGCGCGCGTCATGATAGACATAGTTGCCGTTTTGTCCAAAACGGAGCTTTTTTCCGGACTCGCGGACGAATCGCTTCGATTGATTACCGATTATCTCGAGCCCGTCTCCTTTGAACCCGATTTCGTCGTCTGCCGCGAAGGCGACGTCGGGCGAGTAATGTACATCATCATCAGCGGGGCGGTCGCCGTCTCGAGCGATATGGGCTGGGGACAGCGAGAGCTCGACCGCGTGGGGCCCGGCGCCGTCTTCGGCGAGATGGCGCTCATCTCGAACGACGTGCGAAACGCGACGGTGCGCGCCATCGAACGGACCGAATGCCTGCAGCTCGACAGCGTCGGCTTTGACTCTCTCCTCGATCGCGACCCAGCCCTCGCCCAACGCATCGCGAAAATCATGACCCGCAGATTTTCCGGGCTCGTGCATAAAACGTCGCGGGAGCTCATCGAGGCGTACCGCGCGCTCATCTTCGCCCTCGCGAACATGACGGAATCCCGCGATCCGGAAACGGGCGCGCATCTCGAGCGCACGCGGAACTATTGCGTTCTCCTCGCCGAGGAGCTCGCCAAAAACGACGCGTATAAAAGCGCGATCAACCATCAATTCATCGACGCGATCTACCAGGCGGCGCCCCTCCACGACATCGGCAAAGTCGCCATCTCTGACTCGATTCTCTTCAAGCCAACCGGTCTCGTCACCGACGAATACGACCGCATGAAGGAACACACGAGGATAGGCGCGGCGATGATGGAGAAAGTGATTAAGCGAAGCGGCACTGACCTATTCCGCATGGCGGCCCGCGTCTGCCGCAGTCATCACGAGAGGTGGGACGGCAAGGGATACCCCGACGGCCTTGCTGGCGACGCGATCCCGCTCGAGGCGCGCATCATGGCCCTCGCCGACGTATACGACGCCCTCCTATCCAAGCGCGCGTATAAAAAGGCGCTCTCGATGCAGGAAGCGATCGACGGCATTCGCTCGGGCGCCGGAACGCAGTTCGATCCGACCATCGCGGACGCGATGCTCAAAAACATCGGAAAGTTCGAGGAAGTGTACCGGCGTTTCCGCGACGAGGATGACGTATAGCGGCTCCCCGAAGGAAGCCGCCGCGATTTTTACCCTAAAATTTTCTTGAGATCCGCCTCTGGCGTCGTTATCGGCGTCACGTTCCATTTCTCGACTAAGACTTTCAGCACGTTTGGCGAGACGAAGGCGGGAAGCGTCGGACCGAGATAAATATTCTTAATGCCGAGCGAAAGCAGCGTTAAAAGCACGCACACCGCTTTTTGCTCGTACCAAGAAAGCACCAGGGTGAGCGGCAAGTCGTTTACGCCGCACTTAAAGGCGTCGGCGAGCGCGAGCGCGACCTTAATGGCGCCGTAGGAATCGTTGCATTGTCCCATGTCCATGATGCGCGGCAAGCCCCCGATCGTGCCCAAATCAAGATCGTTAAACCGGAATTTCCCGCACGCGAGCGTCAGGATCACCGAGTCGGCCGGAGTCGCTCGCACGAAATCGGTGTAGTAGTTGCGGCCGGGTTTCGCGCCGTCGCAGCCTCCGACGAGGAAGAAATGCTTAATCGCGCCCGTCTTCACCGCGTCGATGACTTTATCGGCGACGCCGAGCACGGTTCCGTGGCCGAAGCCGGTCGTCAGTGTGGACCCGCCGTTAATGCCCGTCATTTTCTTTCCGTCGGGATATCCCCCAAGTTCCTTCGCCTTCGCGATCACCTTGCTGAAATCTTTTTTGCCCTCGGCGCCGGGAATGTGGACGAGACCGGGAAAGGCGACTACCGACGTCGTGAAAACGCGGTCGGCGTACGAAGCTTTCGGCGGCATGAGGCAGTTTGTCGTGAACAAAAAGGCTCCCGGCACGCCGTCGAATTCCTTTTGCTGGTTCTGCCAAGCCGTGCCGAAGTTACCCTTCAGCTCAGGGTGTTTTTTCAGCTCAGGATAGGCTTGGGCGGGAAGCATTTCCCCGTGGGTATACACGCTCACGCCCGTGCCGGAAACCTGCTCCAAAAGCTCGGAAAGGTCGCGGAGGTCGTGACCCGTCACTACGATGAACGGCCCCGGCTCGACGTTCGTGGAAACCGTCGTGGGGTGAGGAACACCGTACGCGCCCACGTTCGCCGCGTCGAGCAGCTCCATGCAGGCGAGGTTGACTTTGCCGAATTCCATGTTGAGATCGAGAAGTTCGGCGACGGAGAGGTTCTCCGCAAGGGCCGCAAGTCCTTTATAGAAGAAATCGCTGACCGCGCGATCGCGTTTCCCGAGCGCCGCCGCGTGATGCGCGTAGGCGGCCATCCCCTTCATGCCGAAAAGGAGGAGGGATTTGAGGCTTCGCGCGTCCTCGTCGGAAGACTTCCAAAGAGAATCGAGATCGAGCGGCGCGGGAACATTCTCCCCTGAGTGGGCGGCGACATAGGCGTCGATTTTTTGCGCGGTTTCCGTGATTCGCGCGTCGTCAAAGCTCACGTTCGTGATCGTGGTAAAAAGCGCGTCGAGGACAAGGGCGTCGCTTTCGCTCGTCGCGCCGTTTTTTTTCGCGACGGCGGCGAGGGCTACGAGTCTACCCGTCAGCCCATCCTGCAAATTGGCGGTATTTTCTTTCTTGCCGCATACGCCCGCGACGGTACATCCCTTACCGCCCGCGGTTTGCTCGCACTGAAAACAAAACATTGACATATATGCCTCCGTTGGTGATATATGTGTCAAGCATAGTCTCCGCGCGAGAAATTCGCCGTTGCAAATGCAACTATAAAATCGGAAAAAAGGTAACTTTGGTCACATCCGATGCAGGCAAGCGACGACGCGGCCCTCGATTTTCGCGTCGGTGAGGTCGTCGCCCTCGATGACGCGCGGCGCGTACACTTTATTCGCGCTAATGAGCGTCAGTTGGCCCTTAATGCGGTCATACGAAACGTATTTGACGAGCAATTGACCGGCGAGGGACACGACCGAAACGCATTCGCCTCCTGAATCCGAAGGATCGAAAATCACGACGTCGCGATCGAAAATCTCTTTTTCGATCATTGAGTCGCCGCGAACCGTGACGGCGCGAAGCCGCGCGGGATTGAGACCGGAAAGGAGGGATCGAGGAACGTCTATCGATGAAGTCTCGGCGTAATCGTCTATGTCTACGCCCCGGCCGGCGGCAGCTTCCTGCAAAACGAGCGGGACTGAGGCGGCTGAGGAGGACCGAAAATCGGGGATTCTCGTATCGGAAACCCCGGTCAAAAACCAGTTGAGATCGACTTTATGCACGACGGCGAGACGTTGCAAAACATCGCGGCTCGCTTCCCGAACGCCCGACTCGATGACGCTCTCAAGAGAAGGCGCGATATCGAGTGATCGCGCGAATTCAAGCTTCGAAAATCCAAGACGTTCCCGCACGAACCTGAATCGACTGCCTTGAGTCTCCATATAAACTCCTTAAGCCCAAGTTTAGCATTAAAAAAATAAAATAACAACACGATAAACGCATTTATCATATTGTTAAATTTCAAAAGATGTTGTAAAATAATCCTATGAGCGGTGAAACTGGATTTCCGTCCCCCGCGCAGGGGTACGAAGCGAAAACTCTCGATTTTAATAAGATTCTGGTAACGAATCCCCCGGCGACATTCGTCATGCGCCTTTCCTCAAACGAACTTGCCTATAAGGGAATTTTTCCGGACTCGTACCTCGTCGTGGATCGATCAAAGCAACCACGGCCCGGCAATCTCGTGGTGTTCGCGCACGACGGCAGCTTTCATTGCCGAGAATTCGCCCGGAAAGGCTCCGGTTCTGTTTTCATGAGCGGAAGCGGGGACGATATTCCGCTTTCAGAACAAACGGTCATTTTCGGCGTCGTCACGAGGGAAATTCGCTATTTATGATTTTTCATGTCGACGCGAATTCTTTTTACGCGTCCTGCGAAGGGCTCTTTCGACCCGACTTGCGCGGTAAACCCATCGCGGTTCTCTCGAATAACGACGGTATCATTATCGCCCTCAACGCGGAATGCAAAGAAGCGGGTTTCGCGCGCGGCGACGCGTATTATCAAAAAAAAGACGAAATGGCGCGATCCGGCGTCACGGTTTTTTCATCGAATTACACGCTGTACGCGGATATCAGCGCGCGGCTCAACATGCTGTATTTTCGCTATACGCCAGACGTCGAGATTTATTCAATAGATGAGTCTTTTCTGTATTTCCCTTCGTGGGATAAAAAATCCCTCGCGGAAACGGGTTCGAGCCTGCGCGAGCGGGTCGGAATCGAGGTGGGCATTCCCATTTCCGTCGGTATAGCCCCGACGAAAACCCTCGCGAAACTCTGCAACAAACTCGCGAAAAAGCGCGGCGGCGTGTGCGCGTGGGCGGAACTCGACGGAGACGCCGAACTCGCCCACTATCCCGTCGGCGATCTTTGGGGCGTCGGCCGCTCGAAAACGAAACTGCTCGCCCGGCACGGAGTCGACACGGCTCTCGACCTCAAACGCTTTCCGCTCCACCGGGCGAAAGAATGCCTCTCGATCACGGGAATGCGCACGGTGCAGGAATTAAACGAAGTGCCGGCCATAGACCGGGTCGAGCGGGAGCGTCATCAAAATATCTGCAGCTCGAAAAGCTTTTCGCGCGCCGTCTACGATCTCGACGAAATCAAGACCGCCCTGTCCGACTACGCCCAGGAGGCGGTCAAGCGCATGCGCGCGGAACGGTCCGCGTGCAGGGCGGTCGCCGTATTTCTCTCAACGAACCCGGCGAGCGAAACTGGCGAATATTACGGGAACTCGGCGACCGCGGAACTCGGCGAGCCGACCTCGTTCTTACCGGACATCCAGGGCACCGCGCTTCGGTTGCTCGAGGGCATATATCGACCGGGATTCCGCTACCGCAAAGTCCTAATAAACCTGATCGGCCTCGAAAGCGAGGTCCGCGCGCAAGGCGAACTGTTCGTCGACGACGGAACCCGGCAACGGAATGACGCCTTGATGACCGCGTGCGACCGCATCAACGATCGCTACGGACGGGGAACCATCGGGCCGGGAAGCAGACGCCTCGTCGCGGCGACCGATCGGGACGGCAACCGGAGCGCATGGGTCATGAAGCGGGATTTTTTGTCGCCGGAATACACGACGAAGCTCGCGGACGTCCCGCGAGTTCGATAGGTCGCGGCAAAGCGCGATCTATCCTAGGATTGCGCCTCGATCGCGCCGTCGATCGCCCGCGCGAGTTGGTCGGCGCAAGAGGTCGCCCTTCCGCCGCACGTATTGCCGCGAAGCAACGCGGCGACGCGATCGGCATCCATGCCCTCGACCAGGCGCGCGACGGCTTTTAAGTTTCCGTTGCACCCGTTTTCAAACGATAAACCGCTCACCTTACCGTCGACGATATCGAAACGGAGCCTGGTCGCGCAGGTTCCGCGCATTCTGTAGTCAACCATCCTGTATACCTCTCTACGCCCCAAGGAAGGCTCGGGGAAAATTCCAGAACTAAAAAAGCGATGCGACTCGACCTCAGGCGAAATGCGTCAAGGCGAAACCTCGCCGCCTCCGAGTCGCCGCGAATTAATCTCTATCCTGCGCCATCCGTCCTTGCCGTCGCAGCGAAACCCTTCGCGCAAAAAAACGGAGAGCTCGAATTTCGGACCGGGCACGGCCCGAACCGAGAAAATTCCCGGTTCGCGTTTATCCACGGACAGCGAGCGAAGAATATTTTTTTTTACCGCGTCCTTCGTCAGCCGATACGCGAAAGATCCGTCATCGTCCCGCTCGTATACGTGCTTGAGACCGCGCGACGCGAGAAACGCAGGGTTCACGTCGAAGGGGCTTCGGACCAAGAGCTCGCACTCGAATGGATCGGAGTCGCCGGGAACGGAAACCCGCAGGGAGTCCGACGCGGCGAGCTCGTTGACGCGATCCCAAAATTCTTTGCCGCGAGCCGATAACAGAACGGCTCCCTCGCGCGAAAATCGCAGGGTAAGAACGTCCGCTCCCGCGAGATAAACGGGCGCCGAAGCTTCGGCCTGCCAGTACGAGGA
>QKAR01000107.1 GCA_003246335.1 Spirochaetales bacterium
GACGCGTCCTCCCTTGAAAACGACGAGAATTTTTCCGGGGAACGAACGGCCGGCGAACGGCGTGTTTTGTCCCTTCGATCGCCACGCGTCAGCCGTCGGGTCGACGACCGTTTGCGCGCCAAGGTCGACGAGGACGAGGTCCGCATCGAAGCCCGCGCGCAAAAGCCCGCGCGGAAGCCCAAGGATTTCGGCGGGATTCGCGGACATAAGCGCGGAAAGCCGCGAGAGGCCGATATGCCCCGCGCGAACGAGCGCGTCGTAACAGACGGAAAACGCGGTTTGGATTCCCGAAAAACCCGGGGCGCCGGCGGCTTTATCCCGAGCCGTGTGCGGCGCGTGATCGGTCGCGATCGCGTCGATCGTTCCGTCGACGACGCCGGCGATGAGCGAGAGTCGGTCGGCCTCCGGTCGAAGCGGCGGATTCACGATTTCGAGCGACGCGGAGGTAAGGCTGAGATGATGCGGCGTGACGTCGCAGGTTACCGGAATCGGCGTACCGGAGGCGGCGCGCGCACGAGCCGCTTTTTTCGCGCGGCGCACCGCGTCGATCGCGCCCGCCGTGCTCGCGTGGGTAATATGCACGCGACAGCCGCTTTCGGTCGCGAGCGAGAGGTTACGCTCGGTCATCGCGTCTTCCGCCTCGCGAAGGACGGATTCCGCCTCGGCGAGGTCGGCGCGCGCGGCGTCTACGTTCCCGGCCGCTATTGACGCGAGAGCGCGCGAACGAAGGGGTTTTGCGCGAACGGCGATTTCGGCGTCCTCGCAGTGGCACGAGACGACGACGCCCGTCTCCGCGCACGCGCGCATCGCGGCTCGCATCACGTCGGGATCGGAGACGTCGCGGCCGTCCTCGCTCGCGACCGGAACGAGACGGCGGTCGAGGCCCTTGAGGGATGTCACGTCGCGACCGTCAAAGCCGCGCGTGAGGCTCACCGCCTGGAACGTCTCGACGAGGCCGAGGCTTCGGGCGCGCGCGTTTATCTCCGCGGCTGTCTCGGAGGAGGACGTAACGGGATCGGTGTTCGCCATGAGGACGACCGTTCCGTAGCCACCGGCGACCGCGGCGCGCGATCCGCTTTCAAGGTCTTCCTTCGCCGTAAAGCCGGGATCCCGGAAATGCGCGTGAAGGTCGACGAAAGCCGGCATCAGGGCCGCCCCGCCCGCGTCGAGAATTTCGGGCATGCCGGGACCGTGCTCTGATCCGCAGCCGATCGCGGCGCCATCGAGTTCCTCGAGCATCCGCGTCGCTTCCTCGCCTTCGTATACCGCGACTATTTTTCCGTTTTTGACGAAAACCGCGCCAAGCGCGTCGCGGTCGCGGTCGACGAGCCGCGCGTTCGCGACGAACAGCCCCGGGTCGATTTCGCCCGAGGGAAGCGTTCGGAACATGAACCTCGACTCGCCCTCTCCGCCGCCGAGCAATCCTTCGGGGCAGGAGCCGCTCACAGCACGTCCCCGATGCCCGCGCGATACAGCTCGTCGCAGTAAATGCAGGCGTACTCCGCGCGCTTTCGGTCGACGAGGCGGAACACGTGGTCGATGCCCGCCTCCGAGCTCGTGATGCAGCGGGGGTTGCGGCACTTGATGACGTTCTCGACTTTCTCGGGAAGCGTCAGCGTGATTTTCCTGCTCACGTGCTCGTCCTCGACGACGTTCACCGTGATGTTCGGGTCGATGAAGCCGAGCACCGAATAATCGATGTCGATGAGGTTATCGATCTTGATGATATCCTTTTTCCCCATGCGGCCGGACACGACGTTCATGATGAGGGCGACGCTGAACGGAACGCGGTCGAGCTTAAGCCAGTTAAAAATGCGGAGTCCGGAACCCGCGCGGATATGGTCGATGACGAGCCCGTTCTTTATTTTTTGGATGTTCATTTCTTCTTCCCTCCCCGGGCCCCGCCGCGGGCGGGTTTTCCCGCGTCGATTTCCATCGGTTTTTCCGGCTCAAGCCCGTCGACGCCGAGAAGCGACGCGATGAGAGCCATGCGCGCGAACATGCCGTATTTCACCTGGGGGAAATAGGCGGCGCGCGGGTCCGAGTCTATCTCCGTCGCGATTTCGTTGACGCGCGGCAGGGGATGGAGCACGGTTAGGTCTTTGCGGGCGATGTTCATCTTTTCGGCATCGAGCACGTAACTGTCCTTGAGTCGCACGTAATCCTGCTCGTTGAAAAACCGCTCTTTTTGGACGCGCGTCATATAGAGGACGTCGAGATCGGCTATGGCTTCCTCGAGCCGGCGCACCTGCGTGAACTGAACGCCCGACGGCTTAAACACCCGGCTGATGATGTAATCGGGAATCTCGAGCTCGGGAGGGCTGATGAGCACGAAGCGGTTGCGCGGGTAGCGCGCCAGCGCCTTGCACAGGCTGTGCACGGTCCGGCCGAATTTAAGGTCGCCGCACAGGCCGATGGTCAGGCCCTCGGTCGAGCCCTTATACGCCCGTATCGTCAAAAGGTCGGTGAGCGTCTGCGTCGGGTGATGGTGGCCGCCGTCGCCGGCGTTGATGACGGGAACGGAACTAACCTGCGAGGCGAGAAGCGCGGCGCCTTCCTTCGGCGTGCGCATCGCGATGGCGTCGGCGTAGGAGGAGACGACGCGGATGGTATCGGTTAGGCTTTCGCCCTTCGTCGTCGAGCTTGAGCCCGGGTCGGCGAAACCGAGCGTCGAGCCGCCCAACCGGAGCATGGCGGCCTCGAACGAAAGCCGCGTGCGGGTACTGGGCTCAAAAAAAAGTGTGGCGAGAATCTTTCCTCGACACACTTCCTTATATTTTTCCGGTTCCTTGATAATGTCTTCCGCCAGACCGAAAAGCCTATCCAGTTCGCGCGTGGATAAGTCTCCCGGCTCGATGATATGTCGACCTTTCAACATCGGTTCATCCCCCTACCGCACACTGTATCAGATTTTTAAACAAATTGGCAGTATCGTCACGTTGCGGGTTTGCGTCTTCGCCTCCATCCTTACGATAACAAGATTTTTCCTTAAGGAGGAAATCGCATGAAACGAACAACGGGGGCGCTTATGGCGCTCGCATTCGCGTTTTTGACGGGATCGGCCTTCGCGAACGGCGGGGCGGAAAAGGCCGAGGGGCCGATTGAGCTGACCGTATGGACGCACGAAGACGTAAACCGCAAGGCGCTCGAAGAGAAGTACATCGCGGACTTCATGGCGGCGAATCCCGGCGTCACGGTCAAGTACGTGACCTATCCGTCGGATAAGATCCAGGACGTCATCAACGCGGGCTTCGCCGCGAAAAACGGTCCGGATATCTTCAATATGGAAATCAACAAGGCCTATCCGCTCCTCGCGGCGGGCTTCGCCGCGCCCGTCGACCCGGCGGCCGCGGGCTACAAAACCTCGAAGGACATCGTCGACGCGTACATGCCCGGGATGCTCGGACCGGTCTCGATCGACGGCAAGGTGTACGGGCTCCCGCTCGAGCTGACGAACTGGTGCATTTACCTCAACAAGAAAATTTTCCTGGACGCCGGCCTTGACCCGACGAAAGATTATCCCAAGACGTGGGAAGACGTCATGGCGGTTTCCGAGAAAATCGTGACCCGCAACGGCCAGATCATCACGCGCCGCGGCTTCGACTTCCGCTACGGCGACTATCTCCAGAGCTGGGTCCCGATGGTCGAGCAGCTCGGCGGCAAGCTCGTCTCGGACGACGGCAAGACCGCGATCGTGAACGACGCCGCGTGGATCAAGGCGCTGCAGTACATGGCCGACTTCGGCCCGAACGGCAAGAACCTCGGCTCCCCCACCTATACCGCCGCGCGAAAGGTTTTCGACAACGACAAAAACGAGATCGCGATGTCCCTCTCCGGCCTGTACCAGGAACAGCGCATGGAAGCCGCGAACCCCGCGTTCTTCAACAGCAAGGACTGGATGGTCATCCCGTTCCCGCAGTGGAAGGGAGCGACGAAAGTCGAGCCGAACCATTACTACGGACACTACTACATGGTGAACAGCCAGATCGGCAAGGCGAAACAGGCCGCCGCGTGGAAGCTCGTTTCCTACATGCTGAGCCACGGAGAGGAGTACCTGACGAAGGTCGCGATCGTCCAGCCGACGAAAACGCTCTTTGATTCTGCGACGTTCAAGAACATGCCGTATTCCGACGTGTTTAAGGCCGATCTCGCGAAGGCGAGCGTCGTGTATTACGGGGACAATTCCCTGCTCATCAACAACCTCATCAAAGAGGC
>QKAR01000014.1 GCA_003246335.1 Spirochaetales bacterium
CTTTCTTTACACCTGTCGTCTGACGCGGGAGACTGGATTTAAACTCCTCTAACAAATAAACAGTAATCGAGCCTAATCGCACTTGCCCGAAAAAAGGATGAGCATAACGCAAGACAAATCCTTTATTAGCGTCAGCATATTGTTTTCCAATCCTTTGACCGCTCTCTATTTTGTCTTTGATGTAAAATGATTTTTCCCAGTCCCAAAAATCATACAGATAATCAACAAACACCGGATTATCTTTGTTGTTATCAACACCATGCAGAAATTCGGATAGTTTCGTCAAAAGTGCAGAAAGCGATAATGTATCACTGGGTTTAATCACTCCTTCAGTAAGTAAAAATCGGTTTATGTAAGAAACAATGGCATCTTTTGCATTATGCTTTTTATGAGTCTTTTTGGGCGGCGGTCCATTGAATTCTTTCAGCCATTGTTGAGCAACACCTCGTGCTCGATTCTCGTTAGTTTCCTTTGTTGAACGAGCTGGCAGATATTTATTCTGTTCTTTAGACCAGAACTGGACAAAGTAATACGGAGAATCCTTTCTTTTTGTTATGGAAAAAGGTTGATGAGAATCCCATTCCACATAGACTCCTTCGGCGGACTGAATCCTACAGTCAATCCGACAGTTGAGATTTTTGATGGAATGGGAATATCCGTTTTGGGCATAAAAAAACCGCAAATCCTTATATACAAAGGGCTTGCGGTTTCTGTTTCTCTGGAGAATACCGGATTCGAACCGGTGACCTATTGATTGCGAACCAATCGCTCTACCAACTGAGCTAATTCCCCGTAGTGAAAATCACTATATCGGAAAATGAAATTGATTTCAAGCTACTTCGCTGATAAGATACGCATTATGAAACGTTTTATCGCGCAAAAACCGGTTTTAGCGGCCCTCGTTCTCGCGACTCTCTTCGGGTTGGGGGCTTGCGGCACGATCAAGCCGGGAAAGTCGGCCACGCCGGCAAACTCCGACGGAGGACTCCCCAACGGCACGGTCGGGAAAGTCTGGCTGTTGGCGGGCTACGATGCCGGCGCTCTTTTCGTGCCGCTCATTCCCGGCGAAGGCTCAAACGGGCTCATTGTTTTCGCCGCGAACGGTTCTTTCAAGGGGTCGACGGGCTTAAACGAATTCAAGGGAACCTGGAAAGCCGGGAAGGCGGATGGGAACGGATACATCCCCATAACGATTTCATTAACGAAGACGTCCAATGACCCCGCGCCAAACGCGACGGCGGCCCGATTCGAGGAGACGCTGTGCGCCGATATCGTCGGGTCGAGATTCCTTAAAAAAGAAAGGGACTCTTTCCGGCTTTTGGACGCCAAGAAAAAGTCCCTCGTCGAGTTTATTTTCCTCGAAAGCCGCTGACGGCCCAACGGGCGGCCGTCAGGCGTTATTTTTTCTTTCCGCCCGCCTGTTTGCTCTGGCTATTCCGAAGGAAAGCTTCCTTGTCGTTTACCATCAGGATGGGCTGGCTCGTCGCGTCGATGCAGTCGCGCCACAGCGAGCCCTCGGGATCGATGTAGTTGCGCTTGCTCGTCACCACGCTGATCGGAAGATGGACGAATTTATTATGCACGAGCCCGATAATGAGCTTCGTTTTTCCCGCCATAGCCGCGTGCACCGCGTTGTTGCCAAGGCGCTCGCAATAAATGGAATCGATAGCCGCCGCCGGCGCCGAGCGGATTTGATAGCTCGGGTCAATGTATTTCAGGTTGATGTGCATGCCGATAGACTTAAAGTACGCGGACATTTTATCCCGAAGATAAATGCCGATATCGGCGAGTTTCTTGTTTCCGGAATCGTCCGTTCCGCCCTCGCTTTCGAGCAGGTCCTGACCCGCGCCCTCGGCGACGACGATAACCGCGTGATGCCGTTTCCGCAGGCGCTCTTCCAAGTGATGCAGAAACCCGTTAGGGCCGTCGAGCTCGAAGGGCACTTCGGGAATGAGCACGAAGTTCGCCTCATGGCTCGCGATCGCCGTGTGCGTCGCGATGAAGCCGGATTCCCGGCCCATGAGTTTTACGAGCCCGATGCCGTTAATCTGGGAATGAGCTTCCATGTGCGCGGCGGCCACCGATTCGGCGGCCTTCACGACGGCGGTATCGAACCCGAACGATTTTTGGATGAACGACAAATCGTTATCGACGGTCTTCGGAATGCCGACGACGGCGATCTTTAGCCCGCGTTTCTCGATTTCCTCGGCGACCTCGAGCGAGCCGCGTTGGGTGCCGTCGCCGCCGACTATGAAAATGATGTTTATATTGAGGTTTTCTATCGCGTCGGCGATCTCGATAACCCGGTCCCCGCCGCCACGGGACGTCCCCAGTATGGAACCGCCGGTCTTATGGCAATCGTCGACTAAAACGGGCGTAAGGGGAATGACGTCGAAACCGTATTCGGACAGCAAGCCCTTAAAGCCGAATCGAATCCCGCTGATGCGTCGCACGCCGTATCGATTCCAGAGGCATCGCACGATCGAGCGAACCACGTCGTTTAAGCCGGGGCACAACCCCCCGCAGGTAACGACGGCCGCATGGACGTGGCTGGGATTGAAGAATATCTTTTCGCGCGGTCCCGCTTTTTCCAGCAATTCGGAACGCTTGCTCGGTCCGACGACTTGTTCCATGGTCGCGTCCAGGCGATATCGAACGAACTCCTCGTCAGTCACGTAATTCGCGATAAAATCGCCTTCCGTCTTTGAAAGCTTTATCGGTGAATCGACCTTGCAGGGACCCAGCGTCGAAATGGAAAAATCATAGTTCACGTCTGCCATCGTCTGCTCCTCTGAGGCAAGTATAGTAAATTGGCGAAAACGAAACAATATATAGCAACCGGCGCAACTTGACCCAAGAGGCTTTCGTGAGTATCTTTTGTTCGAATAATCTTTTTTATGGAGTTGCCCATGTTAACCGACGCAGTAAAGAAAGCGCTTGAAGATATCCGGCCCCAATTGCAGGCCGACGGCGGGGATATTGAATTGATCTCCGTGGCCGACGACGGAAAGGTACTCGTTCATTTGACCGGGGCTTGCGGTTCCTGCCCCATGGCGACCATGACCCTTAAAATGGGCGTGGAAACCCATCTCAAGAAAACCGTGCCGGGAGTTACCGAGGTAGTTCAGGCGTAAAATGACGGACCGTTCCGCGTTTCTGCCCGTATGCCGAGCCGACATGGACTCGCGCGAATGGTTCGTTTGCGATTTTGTCATCGTTTCGGGAGACGCCTACGTCGATCATCCCTCCTTCGCGGCCGCCCTATTGGGGCGTTTGCTCGAGGCGAACGGCTACCGAGTCGGCGTTCTCGCCCAGCCGAAATGGCAGGGTCCCGAGGCAAACGAGGATTTTTTGAGGCTTGGCGTCCCTCGTCTCGCGTGGCTCGTGAGCGCAGGCGCGATGGACTCGATGGTCGCTCGCTATACCGCCAACAATAAGCCCCGATCCGAAGACGCCTACTCCCCCGGTGGGAAGGCTGGTTTTCGCCCCGATCGCGCCCTCGTTGCCTATACCGCTAAAATTCGGGAAGTCTCGAAAGGCGTCCCCATCATCATCGGCGGAATAGAGGCGTCGCTTCGTCGCTTCGCCCACTACGACTACTGGTCAAACACCCTCAAACGCTCAATACTTCTCGACGCGAAAGCGGACCTTCTTGTGTACGGGATGGGCGAGCGCCAAATTCTTGAAATCGCCGAGCGGCTCGATAAATCGATTCCCGCGGACCAAGGAACGGCCACCCCGGGGAAATCGCCCGATCCCGGCGCAACGGGAAAGATACCCTTTGACGCTAAAATTCTGCGCGGAATCAGGGGAACCAGTTGGCGCTGCGGAAAAGAGACTGACTTACCCCAAGAGAGCGCGCCCGCAGGCAGGATCGTCTTACCTTCCTTCGAGGACGTCCAATCCGACAAAAAGGCGTTCTGCCGGCACTTTCTCGCCCAGGAACGAAACGCCGACCCCTATTCCGCGCAAATTATCGTGGAACGCTCGGAATCGCGCTTCGTCGTTCAAGAGCCACCGGCATTTCCGCTTGAGACTAAATCGTTCGATTCCGTGATGGAATTGCCCTATACTCGCCGATGGCATCCCGATTACGACGCGGCGGGGGGCATTCCCGGGCTCGAAGAAGTTAAATTTTCCCTTACGAGCTGCCGCGGCTGCTTTGGCGCTTGCTCGTTCTGCGCGATATCCTTTCACCAAGGCAG
>QKAR01000085.1 GCA_003246335.1 Spirochaetales bacterium
CGAAACGTCGACGCTCGCCATTTCTTTCGGCATCCCGTTGAGGGATTCCGCGCGATATATCCAGAGCGCCGCGTCCTCGCGCGTGACCGAATCTTCGGGGTTAAAGTATTTCGCGTCGTCGAAAACTTTCGCCGCCTTGCCGCGCATGACCGCCTGATAATAATAGGCGTCGCCGGGAACGTCGCCGTAGCTGAACCCCTCGGCGGACCACCGGTACTTCACGTAGAGCATCGCCGCCAAGTCGGCGCGGGAAAGCGCTCGCGCGGGGTAATATTTGTCGGTGTAGCCGACGAGATAGCCCTGCTCGCGCAAATAATCCGCATAGGCGTTAATTTTCGACGTCGAGGCGTCGAGGTCGGAAAAATATTTCGAGGTTTTCGACTCGGCGAGCGAAGCCGCACTCGCCATGCCGGGCCCCGAACCCGGTTTTCCGCCCGAGGCACCGTTCGGCGGCGGGCCGGGTGGATTACCGCCTGAGCCGCCGGGCCCGCCCGCGGGAGGCTGTCCCGAGCCGCCCGCCATTGACATTCCTCCCGCTCCTCCCGGTCCGCCCGGTCCGCCCGAGGGAAGCTGTCCCGGACCGGCTTTCGTCGAGGCGGACGATTCCGCGTCGGTTTTTTTTGAGGAACTCGCGCAGCCGGAGAGCGCCACCGCGAAAATTCCGAATATCGCGATACCGACGGCAGCCGCGCGAATTATAGCGGTAACGCCGTCAGTCGCCCGCATTCGACCCAAACCAGAATCCATACGTAACTCCTTCAAAAAGACGATTCGCCACTCTTTTTGAGTCGAATATAGGGAGGGTTGCGCGCGAAAACAAGGGAACGCCTGCGGAGTTTACGCCCCTTTTACCCTTCGGGAAATTGAGGGGAACTCGCGCAAATTTTACCGCACGGATTAACCCCGCGCGCGCTTGCAATTGCGCTTGCAACCGCGCGCGCTGCACGGTTGCAAGCGCGGTTTTTTTCAGGTATCCTTTATGCCATGATTACCGTAACCGACCTCAGTCTCACGTTCAGCGACAAACCCCTTTTTAAGGACGTCAACCTCAAATTCACGCCGGGCAACTGCTACGGCATCATCGGCGCGAACGGCGCCGGAAAATCGACCTTCCTCAAGATCCTTTCCGGCGAGCTTGAGCACGATAAAGGCGACGTCATCATTCCGTCGGGCCAGCGCATGGCCGTCCTCAAGCAGGACCATTTCGCCTTCGACCAATACTCGGTCAAGGACACGGTAATGATGGGCTACCCCAAACTGTACGAAACCCTGAAAGAGCGCGAAGCCATCTACGAAAAAGCGGATTTTTCCGAGGCGGACGGCATCCGCGCCTCCGAGCTTGAAGGAGAATTCTCCGAACTGGGCGGTTGGGAAGCCGAAAACGAGATCGAGAAAATGCTTTCGGGCCTCGGTCTCGAGGAAGAGCACCACAACAAGCAGATGGTCGAGCTCGACGAAAGCCAGAAAGTCCGCGTCCTCCTCGCGCAGGCCATATTCGGCGCCCCCGACATCCTGCTCCTCGACGAACCGACGAACGGCCTCGACCTCGAGTCGATCGGCTGGCTCGAGGAATTCCTCATCGAATTCCCGAACACCGTCATCGTCGTCAGCCATGACCGCCATTTTTTGAACGCCGTGTGCACGCACATCTGCGACATCGACTACGGCAAAATCCGCCAGTATTCGGGCAACTACGACTTCTGGTATCAGATGAGCCAGATCATGCAGCGGCAGGCGCGCGACCAGGCCAAGCGGCGCGAGGACAAGATGAAGGACCTCAAGGAATTCATCCTGCGGTTCGCGAGCAACGCGTCCAAGAGCAAGCAGGCGACGAGCCGCAAGAAAATATACGACAAGCTCGCGCTCGAGGAACTCGAGGTCACGACGAGAAAATTCCCGTACGTCGCCTTCAAGTGCGACCGAGAAATCGGCAACAACGTCCTGCGCGTCGAGAAAATCGACTACTCCTACGAGGGCGTCGAGCTTTTGAAGGACTTCAGCCTGACGGTTAACCGCGGCGACAAAATCGCCTTCGTCGGTATGGAACATAACTCGAAAAGCGCCTTCTTCGACGTCGTGGCCGGAGAGGCCACGCAGGCGGCCGGCGACGTGTATTGGGGACAGACGACGAAGTTCGCCTACCTCGGCAAAGACAACACGAAATATTTCTCGAACGACCTCAACATCACCGACTGGCTCCGCCAGTACTCGCCCGAGCAGGACGACGCGTACGTGCGCGGCTTCTTGGGCCGAATGCTCTTTTCCGGAGACGAGTCGCTCAAGCCCGTGCGCGTCCTCTCCGGCGGCGAGAAAGTGCGCTGTATGCTTTCCAAGCTGATGCTCTCCGGCGCGAACGTCCTCATCCTGGACGAGCCGACGAATCACCTCGACCTTGAGGCGATCACGAGCCTTAACGAGGGCCTTGTCGACTTTACCGGCGTCGTGCTCTTCAACAGTCACGACCATGAATTCATCAACTCGATCGCGAACCGCATCGTCGAGATCACGCCCGCGGGCGTCATTGACCGCATGATGCCGTTCGACGATTACGCTGCCGACGAGCAAGTGAAGGCGCTTCGGGCAGAGCTCTACCGCAAGGCCGGCGGCGGCGCGAAGAAGTTCAATATTTAAGGATCGCTCGCTCTCGGGGAGGTTGCTATGGACGGATCGATGAGAACATTCGCGGCCGCGCTTTCCGTCGCGGCGGTGGCGGGATCGGCAGGCGCGCAGTCGCCCTCGAGCGGCGAAATTGAGCGCGTACTGGGCGGGATTTCCTGGTTCGGCCAATCCTCGATCAGGATTGAGGCGAACGGGAAGGTTCTGTACGTCGATCCGCTGCACTATCGGCCGGGAGACGAGGCCGACGTCATCCTCATCACGCATCTCCACCAAGACCATTACGTTCCCGCGAACGTTAAGGCGCTCTCGAAGGCCGGCACGATTGTCGTCGCGCCGGTCGATTTAGGCACGGGAAACACAGTGCTAAAGCCGGGACAAAACGCCACCCTCGCGGGTTTCCCCGTTGAGGCGGTTCCCGCGTATAACATCCGCAAAACGCAATTCCACCCTAAGGCCGCAGGAAACGACGGCTACGTCATCACGATAAACGGCGTCCGCGTCTACCACGCGGGCGACACCGAGCGCATCCCGGAAATGAAAGCGGTGCATGCCGACATCGCCCTCCTTCCCCTCGGCCAAACCTACACGTTCGACTCAGTCGGGGAGGCCGCCGACGCCGCGGTCGACACCGGCGCGAAAATCGCCATCCCGATCCATTACGGCACCGGCGAGGGGAAGCATACCGACGCGCGCTGTTTCGCCGACGCGCTCGAAAAACGCGGCGTGAAAACGGTTATTCTCGAAGACTGACCTCAAGCCCCGCGCGCCGCGCCCGGAGTCATTCCAGTCCAGCGCACGAACGCGCGATGAAAGGCGCTCGGCTCGGAAAAGCCGAGCAGATACGCTATTTCCTTCAACTCAAGCGATCCCTCGGATAAATAGCGCAGCGCGCTCTCGCGCAGGAAATTTTCCCGCAGGGAAGCGAACGTCGTACCCTCGCCGCGAAGCTTATTCTGCAAATCGCGCACGCCGAGCCCAAGGGCTTTCGCCACCGACGACTCGCTCGCCGCGATTCCGCCGGTACGCCGCGAAATGCACTCAACGACCGACGCCGAGTAGCGCCGTTCCCGCTCCATCGTCTCCCGCAGCGCGCGCAGTCGGTCGCCGAGAAGGGCGCGCACTTCCGCGTTCGCCGATGGAATCGGCGTTGAAAGCGCTTCAGCCCGCACGCGCACGGAATTCCGGCCGCGGCCGAACGCCAACGGACAGCCGAAAATCCGCTCGTGAAAGGCGGTCGACGCGGGTTCGTCATACGAAAATTCCATCGACGCCGCATGAACCCGCGCGCCGGCCAACCGAGCGACCCGAACGGAAAAATACGAAAAAACGAAGTCAACCACGAACCGATCGTCGCCCGCGGAAGGGTCTCCCGAATACAGGATCTCCACGAAATCACCGTCAATCCGCTTCGACACGCGATAGGAGTGACGCTCGATCGACTGATATTCGATGTAGGCGTCAAGAGCGTCGCCGAGGGTCGCGCACGAGGAAACGAGGTGATGGAGAATCGTCGGAACGCCCCAAAAGGATGAACCGAACCGCAGGGCAAGATCGGGGTCGCCAAGCCGAATCGACGCC
>QKAR01000117.1 GCA_003246335.1 Spirochaetales bacterium
CGCCTTCGCGAATGCGTCCGAAAACTCCGACTCCGTCGTCGCGCGAAAGCCCCGTATGGCAAACGCGTCCGCGAGCTTCACGAAATCCGGCGGCCGGTCGAGGGTCGTCGCCGAATAGCGCTTGCCGTAAAACAGCGTCTGCCATTGGCGAACCATGCCGAGCGTGCCGTTATTCGCGACGATGATGACGATGGGAAGCCCATAGTACGAGATCGTGGCAAGCTCGTTGAGGTTCATGCGGAACGAACCGTCGCCGGCGACGTGCACGACCCAGCGATCCGGGCAGGCGACTTGGGCGCCGATCGCGGCGCCGGTGCCGAAGCCCATCGTCCCGAGGCCGCCCGACGTAATGAACGTTCGGGGCTTCGTGAACGGATAGAACTGCGCGACCCACATTTGGTGCTGGCCGACCTCGGTCGTGACGATCGTGTCGTCTCCCAGGGATTCGTGCACTTTCTCGAGCACGAACTTCGGGTGCAGCGGGACTTTCTTCGAGTACATCGCCGGCACGTGCTTTTTCCACGAGTCGACCTGATCGTTCCACTTATCGCGGGAACGGGCCGAGACGCGCGCGAGCAAGAGCGAAAGGATTTCGCGAATGTCGCCGGTAAGCGCGTCGCCGGTACGCACGTTTTTGTTTATCTCGGCGGGATCTATGTCGATTTGGACGATGGCCGCCTTCTTCGCGAACCGCGCGGGGTCGGAGATGACGCGGTCAGAAAAGCGCGCGCCGACCGCGAGCATGAGATCGCACCCGTTCGCGGCCGCGTTCGAGGCCTTCGTGCCGTGCATGCCGATCATGCCGGTGCATAGGGGGTGCGTCGACGGGAACGCGGTCTTGCCCATGAGAGTAACCGCGACGGGAGCGGATATGAGCTCCGCGAGGGCGCGAAGCTCAACCTCGGCGCCCGAGATCACCGAGCCGCCGCCGACGCAGATCATCGGCCGTTCGGCGCGGGAAATAAGCGACGCCACGCGGTCGAGGTCCTCGGCGCTTGGGGCGCGCGCCTTGTTGATCGAGCGGATGACGGCGGGCGACTCGCAGCGCGATTGGTCGATTTCCCTCGGGACCCACTCGCACTCCTGCGACGTCAAGTCTTTCGGAATGTCGATGAGCACGGGGCCGGGCCTGCCCGAGCGGGCGATCTCGAACGCCTCGCGAATGACGCACGCGAGCGACTCGACGTCGCGCACGATGTAGTTGTGCTTAGTTACCGACATCGTGACGCTCGCGATGTCGACTTCCTGAAAGCTGTCCTTCCCGAGAAGGAACGTCTCCACGTTGCAGGTGATCGCGACCATCGGCGCCGAGTCCATGAAGGCGGTCGCGATGCCGGTGACGAGATTCGTCGCGCCGGGACCGCTCGTCGCGAGCACGACGCCTACCTTGCCGGTCGCGCGCGCGTATCCGTCGGCCGCGTGCGCGGCGCCCTGCTCGTGCGCCGTCAAAATATTTTTTATCCGATCGGAGTGCTTGTACAGCTCGTCGTATATATTGAGGATTTTGCCGCCCGGATAACCGAACACGACGTCCACGCCTTGCTCGGCAAGGCACTCTATAACGATGCGCGCGCCGGAATATTTCATACGCTTAAGATCGCTCCCTTATCGGCGCTCGATACCATTTTCGCGTATCGGGCGAGATACCCCTTCGTCACCTTCGGCGCGGGGGCCGTCCACGCCGCGCGGCGGGCGGCGAGTTCCGATTCGCCCACCTCGAGCGAGATTTTGTACGCGTCGATGTCGATCGCGATGGTGTCGCCTTCCCTCACGAGGGCGATCGGCCCGCCGACCGCGGCCTCGGGCGAGCAATGCCCGATGGAGGCGCCTTTCGTCGCGCCGGAGAAGCGCCCGTCGGTGATGAGCGCGACCTGGCGATCGAGTCCCTGACCGGCGAGCGCCGCGGTGACCGAAAGCATTTCGCGCATGCCGGGTCCGCCTCGGGGCCCTTCGTAGCGAATGACGATGACGTCGCCCGCCTTGATCGTGTTTCCCATGACGGCCTTGAACGCCGATTCCTCGCTGTCGAAGACGCGCGCGGGACCGGAGTGCTTCATCATCTCGGGGGCGCAGGCGGAGCGCTTCACGACGCAGCCGGATGGCGCGAGGTTGCCGAAGAGTATGGCGATGCCGCCCGTGGGGGAATAGGGATTGTCGATAGGCCTGAGAATCTCGGGATTCTTATTCGTCGCGCGGGCGATGTTTTCGCCGACGGTCTTTCCCGTAACGGTGGGCAGATCGACGTGAACGAGATTTTTTTTCGCGAGCTCGGCGAGCATCGACTGAACGCCGCCGGCCTCGTAAAGGTCCTCAATGAAGGTCTGGCCCGCCGGAGCGAGGCGGCACAGGTTCGGCGTCCGCTCGGAAATGGCGTTGATCTTCGCGAGGTCGATCGAGACTCCCGCCTCGTGCGCGATCGCCGGAAGATGCAGGATCGTGTTAGAGCTGCAGCCGAGCGCCATATCGGCGGTAAGCGCGTTCTCAAACGCGCGCTCCGTCATTATTTTGCGCGCGGTGATTCCCTTCGCGAGCATGTCCATAACCGCCATGCCGGCTTTTTTGGCGAGGGCGACGCGCGCGCCGTAGACGGCCGGAATCGTCCCGTTGCCGGGAAGCCCAAGGCCGAGAACCTCGGTGACGCAGTTCATGGAGTTCGCCGTGAACATGCCGGAACACGAGCCGCAGGACGGGCACGCGCAGGACTCCATCTCGTCAAGCTCTTCCTCGGACATTTTTCCGGCCGCGACGGCGCCGACAGCCTCGAACATGGAAGTGAGCGATAGGCGCTTGCCGGCGTAGCGACCGGCGAGCATCGGGCCTCCGGAGACGACCACGGTCGGCAAGTCGAGCCGAGCGGCGGCCATGAGCATGCCGGGAACGACCTTGTCGCAGTTCGGTATCATGACGATCGCGTCAAACGCGTGCGCGATGGAAACGCATTCGACTGAGTCGGCGATAAGCTCGCGCGTGACGAGCGAATATTTCATGCCTTCGTGGTTCATCGCGATGCCGTCGCATACGCCGATCGCGGGAAACTCCATCGGCGTTCCGCCGGCCATGCGAATCCCGGCCTTGACGGCCTCGGCGATCGTGTCGAGGTGAATATGTCCGGGGATCAGCTCGCTCTGGGAATTTACGACGCCGATTATCGGTCGCGCGAGTTCCTCGTCGGTATAGCCCATCGCGCGAAAGAGCGAGCGATGCGGCGCGCGCTCGATACCTTTTTTTGCCTTCTCACTGTTCATGTTGCCCTCCATCGATCTCAAAACTAAACCACGGGTTCAATCAATCCATACCCACCGGATATTTGCGCAATCTATGAACCAATAGTTTAATGAACGCATAACCTATGAAAACCACCTATGATTTCGCGCACATTTTGGCAAATAACCTCCGCGTGCTCCGAAAAAGGCGAAATCTATCTCAGTTAGACTTGGCGCTCAAGGCCAATCTTTCCCAAACTTTCGTCAACAACATCGAAAACGAAAAAAAACAAGTGTCTCTCTCGACGCTGGGCGCGCTCTGCGACGCGCTCGACGTATTCCCGTTTCAGCTCTTCATGACAGAAAACGTTCCGGGATTCGAGACCGGCTACGAGGCGCTTATGGATAAGCAAAACCTCGTCACCGAAATTTCCGAGTTACTCTCTCGCTACCAAAATAAGGAAGATAGCTAAAAAAACAAAGGAGTCCTTGGCGATGAAAATCACGATTCGCGCCCTCGGGTTTCAATTCTCGTTCGATCCTTTCAAAGACCGCTTCGTCGCTCGACGCGTTCGCCCGCGCGCGATCGGTTTCCCCAAGAGTCGGGTACCCGCGCGAGCGCGGGAACCGGAGGTGACGGAAGATATCGCGAAGTTCGTCATGATAACCGTCGTCTCAAGGGACGAGCCGGTTTCCCGGTAAAACCGGAAAGCGGCTCATGCCCGGCGGGCGCACGAAGGGGCACGCCCGCTCCCATCGTCCCCTAAATCGCGGAGACCACGAGGTCGCCCATTTTTTTCGTGCCGACGAGCTTGTCGCCGAGGGCGGCGCGGTCAGCCGCGCTGCCGGCGATGTCGCCCGTCCGCCATCCCGCGTCGAGGACTTTTTCGACCGCGCCCTCGATCGCCTTCGCCTCAGCCTCGAGGCCGAACGAATAGCGAAGGAGCATGGCGCACGTCAGGATCGTCGCGAGCGGGTTCGCGAGGTCTTTTCCCGCGATATCCGGAGCCGAGCCGTGAATGGGCTCGTAGAGGCCGGGGCCGGAGTCTCCAAGCGAGGCCGACGCGAGCATGCCGATGGAGCCGGTGATCTGGCTCGCCTCGTCGGAAAGGATATCGCCGAACATATTGCTCGTCGCGATGACGTCGAACTGCGCGGGGTTCCGCACGAGCTGCATCGCCGCGTTGTCGACGTACATATACGAAAGCGCGACCTCGGGATAGTCGCCCTTCATCGATTCCGTCACCTCGCGCCACAGGCGGCTCGTCTCGAGGATGTTCGCCTTGTCGACGACGCACAGCCGTTTCTTGCGCTTCATCGCCGACTCGAACCCGATTTTCACGACGCGCGCGATCTCGGGAACCGAATACGCCTCGGTATCCCACGCCGACGAATTGTCGGGCGAGCGGCCCCGGTCGCCGAAGTAAATGCCGCCGGTCAGCTCGCGCACGATCAGGATGTCGAGGCCTGATCCGACGACCTCCGCCTTCAGCGGGCACGCGGCCGAGAGCTGACGGAACATGAGCGCGGGCCTGAGGTTCGCGTACACCTTCATGCCGGCGCGGAGGCCGAGCAGGGCCTTTTCCGGGCGCTTGGCGCCGGGAAGCGTGTCCCACTTCGGGCCGCCGACCGCGCCGAGGAGCACGGCGTCCGCGGCGCAGCAGGCGTCGAGGCTCGACTGGGGAAGCGGCTCACCGGTCGCGTCGAGCGCGGCGCCGCCGGCGAGTACGGGCGAGAACGAGAACGAGTGGCCGAATTTCTTTCCGACCGCCTCGAGGACGCGGCAGCCCTCATGCACGATGTCCGGGCCGATGCCGTCGCCGGGAATGGTCACGATGCGGTAATTCATTTCAGTTTCCCCTTGAGCTGGTTGATGAGTCCGTCGGCTTTGATGATCTCCTGCATGAACGGCGGGAACGGCTGGGCCTTAAAGGTCTTTCCGGTAGTGACGTTCACGATCGCGCCGGAGTCGAAATCGACCTCGACCTCGTCGCCCGCGGAAATGCCGGCGACGGCCTCGGGGCACTCGAGGATCGGCAAGCCGATGTTGATCGAGTTCCGGTAAAAAATGCGCGCGAAGGTCGCCGCGATGACGCAGGAAACGCCCGATGTCTTGATCGCCAGCGGCGCGTGCTCGCGGCTCGAGCCGCAGCCGAAGTTTTTGTCCGCGACCATGATGTCGCCCTCTTTGACTTTCGACACGAATGTCGCGTCGATGTCTTCCATGCAGTGGCTCGCGAGCTCTTTCGCGTTCGAGGTATTAAGATAGCGCGCCGGGATGATGACGTCGGTATCGACGTTGTCGCCGTATTTAAAGCAGTGTCCGTGTGCCTTCATGTTTATTTGCCCTTCTTTCCGGTCAGCTCTTCCGGATCAGTGATGACGCCCGTCACCGCGCTCGCCGCGGCGACGGCCGGATTCGACAGGTACACCTCGCTTTCGGGGTGCCCCATGCGGCCGACGAAGTTTCGGTTCGTCGTCGCGAGGGCCCGTTCGCCCTTCGCGAGGATTCCCATGTGGCCGCCGAGGCACGGCCCGCAGGTCGGGGTCGAGAACGCGACGCCGGCCTCGACGAGCGCGGTGGCGATTCCTTCCTTGACGGCCTGAAGGTAAATTTTCTGCGTCGCGGGGAACACGATGCAGCGAATGTTCGGGGAAACCTTTCGCCCTTTCAGGATTTTCGCGGCGACGCGGAGATCCTCGATGCGGCCGTTCGTGCACGAACCGATGACGACCTGATCGATGCGCAAGCCCTTCGCCTCGTCGATGGTTTTCGTGTTCGACGGCAAGTGCGGGAAAGAAACCGTCGGGCGGATTTTCGCGAGATCGATTTCGATGACGCGATCGTACGCGGCGTCTCGGTCCGCTTCAAATACTTTCGGCTCGCGGAGGCCGTGCTCCTTGAGGTATTTCAGCGTCACCTTATCGACGGGGAAAATGCCGTTTTTCGCGCCGGCCTCGATCGCCATGTTCGCAATCGTGAAGCGGCCGTCGATGTCGATCGTCGCGACGCCGGGGCCGGTAAATTCCATCGACTGATAGAGGGCGCCGTCGACGCCGATCATCCCGATTATGTGGAGGATGAGGTCCTTTCCGCTCGCCCAGCCGGAAAGTTTATTTTTGAGCACGAACTTAATCGCCGAAGGGACCTTGAACCACGCGGTTCCGCTCGCCATGCCGGCGGCCATGTCGGTAGAGCCGATTCCGGTCGAGAACGCGCCGAGCGCGCCGTAGGTGCAGGTGTGGCTATCCGCGCCGATGACGACGTCGCCGGCGACGACGAGGCCCTTCTCGGGAAGGAGGGCGTGCTCGATGCCCATGCAGCCGACCTCGAAATAATTCTGGATATCGTGGGCGCGCGCGAACTCGCGCACCATCTTCGCCTGCTCGGCGGCCTTAATATCCTTATTCGGGGTGAAATGATCCGGAACGATCGCGATTTTCGTGCGGTCGAACACGGTTTTGCAGCCGATTTTGTTGAACTCGTTGATCGCGACCGGCGTGGTCACGTCGTTCCCGAGCACGAGATCCAGCTTCGCCTCAATGAGCTGGCCTGCGACTACCGAGTCGAGGCCCGCGTGGGCGGCCAGTATTTTCTGCGTCATGGTCATTCCCATAGCGATTCTCCTTACCTGCCGTGCGCTCTTGCGCTACAGTTTCACTAAAGACACTGTAGTATAACTAAATATCAATGTAAAGGCCCGAAGGGTCATAAATACGCCCGAAAGCGCTTTTCCACGTCTGAAATAAGCTTGAACTCGAAAGAGTCGACGAGAGCGATCCAAGACGCCTCGATCAAGTCGGCGGACACGCCGACGGTCGTCCAGGACGCTTCGCCGTCCGTCGACTCGATTAAGACGCGGACTTTCGCGGCGGTTGCGCTTTTCGAGTCGAGCACGCGAACCTTGAAGTCCGTCAGGCGAATCGCGCGAACCGCGGGATAAAAACGCTCGAGCGCCTTGCGGAGCGCGACGTCCAGCGCGTGAACCGGGCCATCGCCCTCCCCCGCCGTTACCGCCATATCGCCCTCGACGCCGATCTTAATTTGCGCGAACGCCGTTTCCATCGCCCCGTCGACTTTCTGCTCGCCGATGACCTTGTAATAATGGAGGTCGAAAAAGGGTTTGTATTTCCCCAAATTTTTGCGGACGAGAAGCTCGAAACTCCCCTCGGCACCCTCGAACTGATAGCCTTCATGCTCGAGCTCTTTCACGCGCGCGACGACCTGGGCCGCGAGCGGGGAATCCTTCGTGAGCGACGGGTCAAACTTGCGGAGCTTCTCGATGATGAGCGAACGTCCCGCGACCTCGCTCATGAGGAACGTTCGCTCGTTGCCGACCGATTCGGGCGTGACGTGCTCGTAGGCGCGCGGGTTTTTCGTCACCGCGTCGATATGCATGCCCGCCTTATGCGCGAAGGCGTTCCCTCCGACGTAGGGCATACCGGAATCGACGGCGATGTTCGCGATCTCGGCGACGCGGCGCGCGATCTGGGTTAAAAGCGCGAGATGGCCGTCGGGCAGGCAGCGCATGCCGGCTTTCGTCTCAAGGTCGGCGATGATCGTCGAGAGGTTCGCGTTGCCGGTGCGTTCGCCGAAACCGAGCAAAGTACCCTGTACCTGCAGGGCGCCGCCGGATACCGCGAGCAGGGAGTTCGCGACCGCGAGTCCCGCATCGTTATGGCAGTGAATGCCGACCGAGACGCCGAACTCCCGAACGACGGTCTCCGTACCCGCGCGTATTTCCTCAGGCATCGTGCCGCCGTTCGTGTCGCACAGGGCGAGCGTCGCCGCGCCCCCGTCAGCGGCCGCACGAAGCGTCGCGAGCGCGTATTCGGGATTCGCCCGATAGCCGTCGAAAAAATGCTCGGCGTCGTACACGACGCGCTTCCCTTGCGAGACGAGATACGCGACGGTATCGGAAATCATCGCGAGGTTTTCCTCGAGCGTCGCCCGGAGGATCTCTTTCACGTGAAAATCCCACGTCTTCCCGAATATCGCGACGGTCTTCGTCTCCGCCGACACGAGGCTTCGCACGTTCGCGTCCTCAGCGGCGGAGAGGTCCTTGCGCCTCGTGGAGCCAAAGGCCACGAGCTCGGCGTGGGACAACCTCAGCTTTTTCGCCTCGGCGAAAAAATCAAGGTCCTTGGGATTCGAGCCGGGATTTCCCGCCTCGATGTAGGCGACGCCGAGCTCGTCGAGAGCGCGAACGATATTGAGCTTATCTTGGACGGAAAAGCTGATGCCCTCGCCCTGCGCGCCGTCGCGGAGCGTGGAGTCGAATATCTCGATTTTCTTCGCTTTTTTTTCCGCCATCACGCCCCCCGGTTCCGTTCCTGCTCGAGCTCGAAGGTCATGGTGTTGACCGCGACGAGATACGCCTTGATGACCGACTCGACGATATCGGTCGACACACCCGACCCGTTCCAGCTCCTTCCCTCGCGCGTGATGCGCACGTGGCTCTCACCCTGCGCGTCCGCGCCGGTGTCGATCGCGTCGACGATCTGGAGGGAAAAGTCCTCGAGCTTAATTTCCGCGCCGCCGATTATTTTGTCCACCGCGTTGAGCGAGGCGTCGACCGGCCCGTCGCCGATGGCGACTTTCTCGACCTTCGAGCCGTCCTTTAAGACGAGGCGCACGACCGAGGTCGACGTGATCGAGTTGCCCGAATTCACCACGAATCGATCGAGCTTAAACGCCTCGGGGATGCCGCCCGAGTGGCCGGAAACGAGGGCGTCGATATCGCGGTCGGAAACCGTTTTTTTCTTGTCGGCGAGAATCTTGAATTCCTCGAAAAAGGAATCGAGGGTCGCCTCGTCGAAACGATGGCCCAAATACGAAAGGCGTTCCTCGAAGGCGTGGCGGCCCGAGTGCTTGCCGAGCACCATTTTGTTGTGCGGCAGGCCGATCGACTCGGGCGTCATGATCTCGTACGTCGCGCGGTTCGCGAGCACGCCGTGCTGATGGATTCCCGCCTCGTGGGCGAAGGCGTTCTCGCCGACGATCGCCTTGTTCGGCTGCGAGCGAACGCCGGTCGCCTTCATGACGCGCTTGGACGCCTGATAAATTTGCGTGGTGTCGACGCGCGTGGTCATGCCGTAGTACTCGGCGCGCGTGTGGAGGTTCATGACGATTTCCTCGAGCGCCGCGTTTCCCGCGCGCTCCCCGATGCCGTTCACGGTGCACTCGATTTGGTCGGCGCCGGCCATGGCCGCCGCGAGCGAGTTCGCGACGCCGAGACCGAGGTCATTGTGGCAATGCACCGAGATGACCGCCTTGTCGATGTTCGGCACGTTCGCCTTAATGCCCCTGATGATGTCGGCGAACTCGTTCGGCACGGAGTACCCAACCGTGTCGGGAATGTTGACGGTCGAGGCGCCCGCCTTAATGACGCCCTCGATAATGCGATACATAAACGCGGGGTCGGAACGGGACGCGTCCTCGAGGGAGAACTCGACGTCGCCGCAAATGTTTCGGGCGTACGCGACCATTTTGACCGCCTGCTCGAATACCTGCTCGGGCGTTTTTTTCAGCTTATATTCCATGTGAATCGGGCTCGTCGCGAGGAATGTATGGATGCGCGGCGATTCGGCGTCTCGCACGGCTTCCCAAGCCGCGTCTATGTCTTTTTCCATCGCGCGCGCGAGAGAGGCGACCGTGACGCCCTTAACGTGGCGGGCGATCGCCTGAACTGACTGAAAGTCCCCCGGCGAGCAAATGGCGAATCCGGCCTCGATTATATCTACGCCAAGCGCGGCAAGACCGTCGGCGACCGTCAGCTTAGCCTGTAAGTTCATGCTGCAACCGGGCGACTGCTCGCCATCCCGTAACGTCGTATCGAAAATCTTAATTTGCCGTGCCATAGTATGCGCTCCTTCGAAATAAATTATGGTTATGAATCTACGGGAAAATCGCTACCGACACAAGTTCATTTCTTACCATAAAACCTTTTAAACGTCTTTTATAATTGATATAATATTGTAAAATTATATTTTGTATTTTATATTAGACATATAATGAAACTGATACGAGAAAGATATCTTACCGCGATCGAAAAAGCGCGCGAATCGCACAAAGTAATACTCATATCGGGTCTTTCGGGATCGGGAAAATCAACGCTCTTAGCCGATTTCGCCCACCGCCTGCGCGGGGAAACACCGCCTATCCGTATCGTGCAAACCGGAATCAGGGAGGAAGCGATCACGAGCGACCAACTGCTCGCGGACGCCCGCGCGCTCGGCGCCGGAAAATCGGCTCTTTTCGTCGACAACGCCGACGAAACATTCGCGGCCGCGATCGGCGAAATCGCGCAAAATTACGCGACGAAGGTGTTCGTAAGCGGGAAAAATACCGTAAAGTTGGAAACGGCCCTATCGGGCAAAATGGGATCGGATCTCGCGGTAGTGCGCTGCGGACCATTGCTCTACGGGGAATTCCTTTCATTTCACGGACTATTGGAATCACGCCGATCGCTCGAATTGTACGCGTGGGCGGGAGGACTTCCCGACGCGGCGATCATCGCGCCCGAATCGCCGAACGTCGAGAAACTTTTGGCGTGGCAGGCGAACTCCTTTATACTCACCGATATTATTGAGGGAAACCGCGTTAGAAACCCCGAGCACGTAAAAGCCCTCCTTCGTCTCATCGCCTCGTCGACCGGGGAAGCACTGTCCGCGCGAAGCGTACGCGACGCCTTCGACGCCGACCGCGCGACGATCTCCCCGCAAGCGGCGCTCGACTACCTGAAACTCTGCAGGGACTCGGGAATCGTCGTCCCCCTCCCCGTCTACGATGTTTCCGCCGAAAAGGGCGTCGACGCGGGAAGCGCCTGGTATTTTTCCGACAACGGCTTGCGCGCGCCCTTCGTCACCCGCTCCTCGGCCGCCGAATCCGACCGGGCCATCGAGAATCTCGTATGCGTCCGGCTCCGCGACGACGGGTGGTCGCTGACCCAAGCCCGCGTCGGCGGATCGAACCGACCAAAGGAAAAAATTTCGTTTTTGGGGAGAAAAGACGGCGAAAAAGCGTACTTTCAGGTATGCGGGAGCGCGATCACGGCCGGCGAGCGACTGCGGAGAAGGCAAGCGCTTCTGGACGTCAGGGACGCGTGGCCCAAATACCTCATCGAGGCGGACGAGGAAGACACCCGTGACGACGGAATTAGGCGGATACCCCCGAGAGATTTTTTATTGAACGGGATAGCGTAAGGAAAACGATCACGGGTCCTTGCGATACGCCAAGCCCTGGAACAGGGCGACGACCGAGCCCGTATCGTCGGAGACCGTCACTTCGTACGTGCCGAGTTTTCGGCTCACCGAGATTTCCCGCGCGACCGCGCGCAAGACGGCGCCCGCGCGCGCGGGACGGCAAAACGTGATCGATGAATTCGCCGAGACGGCGGGACCGCGGGAATTCGAGGCGAGCGCGAAGGCGACGTCGGCGAACGCGAAAATGACGCCGCCCTGCGCCGATTCGTTCCCGTTGAGGTGGCGATCGGCGATTTCCATGACGAGAGTCGCGCTCCCCTCGGAAAGGCTTTCGACCCGCATCCCGTACTGGTCGGCGACGCGGTCGTTTCCCAGCCGGGACGAAATCTCGGGATCGAGCATTATCGACGAACTCGCTTACTCAAGCACGCCGGCGCCGCGCTCCATTGCGGTTAGCCCGGTGCGAACGAGTTCCTTTATGCCGAACGGCTCAAGCAGGCGAATGAGGCTCGCGATCTTGTCCTCGCTTCCCGTCGCCTCAAGGATGAGGGAGTCGACGGCCACGTCGACGACGCGCGCGCGGAAAATATTGGCGGTCTCGATGACTCCAACGCGGGCGGTGCCGACCGCGCTCACCTTAATGAGGGCAAGCTCGCGGAGCACGGTCGTCGAGACGTCGCAGTGCTTAATCGAAACGACCTCGACGAGCTTGGAAAGCTGCTTCTCGATCTGCTCGAGGATGTACTCGTCGCCGCGAACGACGATGGTCATCCGGGAGCGCTCGGGATTCTCGGTAACGCCGACGGTAAGGCTGTCGATGTTATACCCGCGCCTGCTGAACAGGCCGGAAACGCGGCTCAAGACGCCGGAATGGTTCTCGACCAAGACTGAGATTACGTAACGCTTCATCAGACCTCCTTCGCGTTATACAGACCGAGCACGCGCACGCCCTGTACCACGCCCCGATCCTGGCTTATTTTTTCCATTTCCGCAAGGGCCGCGCGCACGCGCTCGCCCGCCACGACGCTGTCGCCGACGCCTTCCGGCAGGGCGACGTTCGCGTAAAACCGATAGCGCCACGGCTCGCCCTGAATCGGTCGGGACTCGAGCTTCGTGAGGTTAAGCCCGTGCTTGACGAAAAGGCCGAGGGCGCCATGGAGAGAGCCCGGCTCGTTTTCCGTCGTGAAAATGACGGTCGCGTGGTTCGGGTTCGGGCAGGAGACGGCGCCGGCGCGCGACACGACGACGAAGCGCGTGTAGTTTCGCGGGTTCGTCTCGATGCCGGAGCGAAGGACCTCAAGGCCGTATATGCCCGCGTTCACCTCGCTCGCGATCGCGGCCTTCGTCAGGTCGCCCGATGCCGCGACGAGAGAGGCGGCCCCGGACGTCGAGTCCGTTTCGATATGCTTCCACGAGGGATACTTATCGAGAAAGTCGACGCACTGCGCGAAGCCCTGCGGGTGCGAGTACGCGTGGGTAAGACCGTCGATCGAGGCACCCTTGCAGGCGAGCAGCGAGTGCTCGATGCGGAGCGTGACCGACCCGACGATCTCGATGTCGTCGTAGAGCGCGAGGTTATCGTAGTTTTCGTAGACGGAACCGGCGAGACTATTCTCGATCGGGAGCATGCCGAAGTCCGCGCGGCCGTCGATGACGGCGTTAATGACTTCGCGGAAGTTCGCCGTCGGGAGCGCCAGTGCCCCGTCGTCATAGTAGCGAAGGATAGCCTGCTCGGCGTAGGCGCCGCGGCCGCCGGAATACGCGCAAACCGTCTTGCCGTCGCGCGCGGCCGCGGGTTTCGACCCGCTCACGGGCGAACCGACGGGAGCGGCGCCCGGCATCGTCGGAAGGCGGCGGCGGGACACGGAGCGGCCGACGACCGGTGCGAGCACCTCGATGTCGCGCATCATTTTCTCGAACTGCTCGGGATAGAGGGATTGGGCTCCGTCCGAAAGCGCGCATTCGGGGCACGGGTGCATCTCAACGATGATGCCGTCGGCTCCGGCGGCTATGGCCGCGAGCGCCATCGGGGAAACCTTGTCGCGCGCGCCGACCGCGTGGCTCGGGTCGACGATAATCGGCAGGTGCGTGAGCGCTCGGAGCACAGGTATGGCGGAAAGGTCGAGGGTATTCCTCGTCGCCTTTTCGTACGTGCGGATGCCGCGCTCGCACAGGATCACGTCCTCGGTGCCGCTCGCGAGCAGGTATTCGGCAGCCATGAGCCATTCCTCGATCGTCGCGGAAAGGCCGCGCTTCAGGATGACGGGCTTGCCGAGCGCGCCGACTTTTTTCAAAAGCTCAAAGTTCTGCATGTTGCGCGCGCCGATCTGATACAGATCGACGTAATCGATCATGGCGGGAATATGCTCAGCCGAGACGATTTCGGTGACGACGGGAAGGCCGTAGGCGTCTCCCGCCTCGCGGAGGAGCTTCACGCCCTCCTCTCCCATGCCCTGAAAGGCGTAGGGGCTCGTGCGCGGTTTGTAGGCGCCGCCCCGGAGCATTACCGCCCCGGACTCGGCGGCGCAGCGGGCGGATTCCATCATCTGCTCGCGATTCTCGACGGCGCACGGGCCGGCGATGACCGACACGCTCGTCCCGCCGAATTTCACGCCGCGCACGTCGACGACCGTATTGTCGCGCTTGAACTCGCGCGAGGCCATCTTGTACGGCTTGGAGATCGGGATGACGCGCTGGACGCCGGGCAGGATTTCCACCTCGCGGGGATCGATACCGACGCGGCCGACCGCGCCGAAAATCGTCTCCTCGTCGCCGGCGATCTCGTTTACGCGCAGCGAATTTTTTTCAAGGAAGGCGCGAATGCGGTTTTTGTCGTCGTCGCGGATGTTTTTTTCGAGTACGATTACCATGTTGTCGTCCTTAGGATGTCGGCGAACACGCCCGCGGCGGTTACGTCGGCGCCCGCGCCGTATCCGCGAATGACGAGCGGAATCGGCGAGTAGTATTTAGTGGTGAACACGAAAGCGTTCTCCCCGCCGCGAATCGCGGCGAGCGGATCAGAAAGCGGAACCTCGACGGCGCCCACCCGGGCGACCCCGTCGGAGCCGGAGACGGAACCGGCAAAGCGAAGCGCCTTGCCAGCCTTTTTCAGGGAGGCGATGCGCTCCGCGAACCAGGCATCGACCGACGGAAGCCGCGCGAGGAATTCGGGCACGCTGCCGGAGGTGTCAAAGTCGGCGGGAAACACCGAGTCGATTTTCACGTCGGAGAGCTCAAGCTCCATGCCAGCCTCGCGCGCGATGATGAGCGCCTTTCGCGCGACGTCCATGCCGAAAAGATCGTCGCGGGGATCGGGCTCGGTGAAGCCGCGGTCCTTCGCCTCAAGCACCGCCTGCGAAAACGACGCGCCTTCGTCGAGGCGGCCGAAGATGTAGGAAAGCGAGCCGGACATGATGCCGGAAAACGAGATGAGGGAGTCGCCCGACTTCAGCATGTTCCGGAACGTGTCGATGACGGGCAAGCCCGCGCCGACGTTCGTCTCGTACAGAAACCTCTTGCGGTTCGCCGCGGCGACGGCGCGGAGTTCGCGGTAAAACGACAGCGATAGCGAATTCGCGCGCTTGTTCGGCGTGATGACGTGCATGCCCGCCGCGAGAATTTCCGGGTATTTTTCCGGAAGGTTTCCCGTCGCCGTGCAGTCGACGAACACCGGGTTGAGCGGCTTTTCCGCCTTCACGAACGCGAGGATTCCCTCGACCGACGACACTTCCGTCGAAGCGTCGAAGCTCTCGCGCCAGCGGGAGAGCTTTACGCCGCGCTTGTCGACGAGCATTTTCTTCGAGTTCGAGATTCCCCACACGCGGATGTCGACCTGGGATTTCCGGAGCTCTTCCTGCTGCAGCTTAATTTGGTCGAGAAGCTTTCCCCCAACCACGCCGATGCCGAAGAGGAACACCTCGATCGTCTGCATCGTGTTGAAAAAGAATCTATGGG
>QKAR01000059.1 GCA_003246335.1 Spirochaetales bacterium
GCGTCGTTGAAAAAGTCCTGGTCGACTATAACGATCGGGTCACGAAAGGGCAGACGCTCGCGGTGCTGAACACCGACATGCTGCGCTTGCAGGAAACCGAGCAAAAGGCATCCGTCGCGAAGGCGAAGGCAAACTACGAGCTGCAACTGTTGAACTATCAGAACCAAACGAAGCTCGCGGAAAAAGGCCTCATTTCGGACTATGACCTGAAATCGGCGAAAACGAGTCTCGACGTGCTTGAGGCTGAGCTTTCATCCGCCGAGGCGGCGCTCGCCGTCATTGAGACCGAGATACATCAATATGCCTATATTAATTCCCCAATATCCGGCGTGGTCCTCGAACGCGACGCCGACGTCGGTCAAAGCGTCGTCGAGGGCTCGAGCAGCAATTCCTCGGCGATATTCACGATAGCGGAAGACCTTACGTCCATGCGCATCGAGGCGACCGTCGACGAGGTCGATATCGCCTCGATCACCAAGGACCAGAAGGTTAAATTCACCGTCGAGGCCCTGCCCGGAAAAACTTTCACCGGTACGGTCGAGCAAATACGGCTCATCCCGGAAACTTCCGACAGCGTCGTCTCGTATTACGTCATCATCGGCATCGATAATACGGGCGGATCGCTCCTTCCGGGAATGACCGCCGAGGTCGATTTTATCGTCGCCGACGAAACGGACGTTCTCTTAGTCCCGAACGCGGCGCTGCGCTTCGAGCCGAGCGCGCTGACGAGCGAGCAAATTGCGGAAAAGAAGCAAACCGCTCTCGCCGCCCTTACCGCGAGCTCAACGGTCGCTGGCGGTCAAGGGACCCCGCCGGCAGACGCGCCTCAAGGAACGCCCCCGGCAGGTGCTCCCCAAGGATCCACGTCCGCAACCGACTCTGCCTCGACCGGAACGACGGAAAAGCAAAGCGGCCTCACTTCCCTCATGATGGGCGGCGGCGGAATGGGCGGACCCGGCATGGGGGGACCCGGCGGCGGACCCGGCGGTCCGGGCTCTCAGGGACAAAAGAAGACCTCCACCGAGAAATCCTCTTCTTCCGCATCCGTACCGGAAACGAAATACCTGTGGTATCGGGACGATGCGGGCGAATTCCAGGCGATCGCGGTCACCGTCGGCGTGACGGACGGAACGAATACGGCGGTGACGACGACCGCGGATCTCGAGGGCAAGTCCATCGTCGTGAAGGAAAAGGTGAGTTAACATGGCGGTGATCGAACTTCGCGGCATTCAGCGCCGGTATGAACTCGGCGACGTAACCGTCAGGGCGATTCGCGAGCTCGACCTCTCCGTCGAGGAAGGCGAGTTCGTCGCGGTCATGGGGCCTTCCGGTTCCGGAAAATCGACTTTGATGAATATTCTCGGTTGTCTCGATAAGCCTACCGCCGGGAGCTATCTGCTCGGGGGGGTGGAAACGGCCACCGCGAAACCCGACGACTTCGCGGCGATACGAAACGAGAAAATCGGATTCGTTTTTCAGGGCTTTAATCTCTTATCGCGCACGTCGGCGCTCGAGAACGTCGAGCTTCCGATGTTTTACTCCGTGAACGCGCGACGGAAAGACCAGCGCGCCCGGGCCATCCAGGCCCTCGAGGACGTTGGGCTCGGCGCCCGACTTCACCATCTGCCGTCACAGCTCTCCGGCGGGCAGCAGCAGCGCGTGGCGATCGCGCGCGCCATGGTAAACGATCCCGCGTTCATTCTCGCGGACGAGCCGACCGGCAACCTCGACACCGAGATGACGCTGGAAATCATGGCGCTCTTCCAGGAACTGAACGATCGGGGAAAGACCGTCGTGATGGTAACGCATGAGCCCGAAGTGGCCGTGTACACGAAGCGCGTCATCACCATGCGCGACGGCTCGTTGATTTCCGACGAGCCGGTCGCGGAACGTCGCCGCGCGAGCGAGGATCTTTTATCGTGGAAAAACGAGCACGCCCTCATCTCTCACGGGCGAAAGGCGGTCTCATGACAATAGCTAAAATGATGGAGTTTTCCTTCCGCAGCATTTTACGGAATCGCATGCGGAGCCTTTTGACGTCGCTCGGCGTCATCATCGGCGTGTGCTCGGTCATCGTGATGGTCGCGGTCGGGGAGGGTTCCCAAAAGCAGATCACGGAACGGATCGCCGCGATGGGCACGAACCTTATCAACGTGATGCCCCAGCGCGGTCCCGGCGTCCCGAACACGCTTACCCGCGCGGACGAGAACAAAGTCCGCGACGAGGCGAGTTACGTCGAAGCGATTTCCGGCATCACGCAGTCGTCCTTCGACGTCGTGGGCGGCATCGGAAATTGGGAAACGACGGTGATGGGCGTCGAGCCCGATTATTTGGCCATTAAGGGATGGACCGTTGCGACCGGCGCGTTTTTCGGTTCCGACGATCTCACCGACCGCACGAAAGTCGCCGTGATCGGAACGACGGTCGAGAAGGAATTGTTCGCGTCCGAAAACCCGATCGGGCAGACGATCCGGATCGGCTCGACGCCGTTCACCGTGATCGGCGTGCTCGAGTCGAAGGGCTCGACCGGTATGGGCGACGACCAGGACGACGTCATTATGGTTCCGCTCGACACGGCGATCAACCGGCTTTCGCGGACGCGGAACCTCGACACGATCGCGATCAGCGTCGTTCGGGACGATCTTATGGATCGGGCGCAGGACGAGATCGAGGCAATCCTCCGGGAATCGCACAATCTTTCCTCGACTGCCGACGCGGATTTCAGCGTCATGAACATGGCCGATATCATAAAGACGGCGAGCGCGACGTCTAAAACGCTCACGTCCCTGCTCGCCGCGATCGCGGGCGTTTCGCTCATCGTCGGCGGCATCGGCATCATGAACATCATGCTCGTGTCCGTCACCGAGCGAACGCGAGAGATCGGCATCCGCATGTCCGTCGGCGCGCGCCGCCGAGACATCCTGTTTCAGTTCCTTTCGGAATCCGTGATCTTGAGCCTGATGGGCGGGCTCATCGGCATTTTGCTCGCCATCTCGCTTTGCGGGATTCTTACGGCCGGCTTCGGGCTCGCCACGGCGATCGACCCGCGCATCATCGCCGCGTCCGCGCTTTTCGCGGCGGCTGTCGGCATTTTCTTCGGGTACTATCCGGCTCGCAAGGCCGCCGGCCTCTACCCGATCGACGCGCTCCGCTACGAATGAGCGCAAAGGAGACAACGATGAAAACGAATAGATTCCTGTTGTCGGTCGCGTTGGCGATCGCCGGATATTGCGCGATGGCCGCGGACATGACGCTCGCGGACGCGCGGCGGCTCGCGCTCGCGAGCTCAAAGACGCTCGCGAGCCTTAATCTGTCCGTCAAGGGAGCGACGCTCGACGAGCGGTCTCAGCTCTACGAGTCCCTGCCGTCGCTTTCGCTTTCGACGTCCCTTTCCGCGCAGGGAGGGAACGGCAGTTCCGTATCCGACACGGCGGCTGTCTCGGTATCAGCCGGCGTGAGCCAAACGGTTTTCGACGGAGGGAAGAACGCCGTCCTCTCCGCGATAGACTCCCTCGCCACGGAATCCGCGCGGGCTGCCGCGCGCGCCGGGTATTTCGACGTCCTCGATTCCATCGACTCCGCGTGGTATTCTCTTCAGGAGGCTTACGCGAGCCGCGATTCCGCCGAGTCTTCGCTGAAGGCGGCGAACGTGTCGCTCGAGATCGCGCAGACCCGGCTCGAGACCGGCGCGATTTCGATGACGGATTTTCTCGAGGCCGAGGCAACCGCCGCCGGCGCCGAAAAAACGCTGAGCCAGGCGAAGCGCGACGTTTCCGTATACTCGCTAAAGGTCGCGTCGCTTACCGGGCTCTCGACCCTGCCTGCCGTCGAGCAGTCGGATTTCTCCGCCTATGACGGCATCGTCGCCCGGCTCGCGAACTATTCCGACGCCGAAGTCGACTCGCTCGTCGCGGCGCTTCTCGCCTCGGCGCAGTCGAACAACCCCGACCTCGCGGCCGCTCGAGCCGCCCGAGACTCCTCCGCGAAGTCGGTGTCGCTCGCGAAAGTCGGTTACCTACCGACGGTGAGCGCGTCGGCTTCCACCGGAACGGGATATTCCTTTACCGACGGGTCGACCGACCCGACCGTCTCCGTATCGCTTTCGGCGAGTCTTTCCCTCGACGCGTGGAAAACCGCGA